>SKLD01000244.1 GCA_007123395.1 Opitutales bacterium | reverse complement strand
GGAGCAGGTAGGTGATTTCTCATGGGGAATGCTTCGCTTCGCCGTGCCTTGGGTTGCAGAAATAGGCTGCTGGGCCACAAAGTCGGCGGAGCAGGGCGTTCGCGGTGTCCCGGCGCGACCGGGGTGCGGGAGGAGGATATTGAGTTGCCCACGCGGTCTCGCTACCTGTCGTCCGCGCACACCTGCTGCGCCGGGACCGCCTAAGGGCGGGACTTGTAGGTCTCCTCCGGGGGTACGGTACGTCGCTCGCCGACGGCCCGCAGCCGCCTCAGCCGTTGGGATAGTGGCCGATGAGGCGGACGAAGGCGCGGTCCTCGGGGAGTGGGAGGGCGGCTTCGATTTGGTGGAGGTCGGTGTCGGGAAGCGGGGTTACGGTGAAGGCCACGCCATCGACGACGCTTGATGCGTTGGGGATTTCGACGGTTGCCCACGAGTCGTTTTCGAGGGTGGCGCTGTATTGGAGGTGGAGGGTGGCGTCGCCGCGCCGGTCGGGCGCGAGGTAGGTGAAGGTGACCACCACCACCTCGCCTTCCGGTCGGACCGTGGGCAAGCGGTCCGCCGCGTTTTCCACGGGGTTGGCCGCGCCCAGAAGCCAAGCCACACCGTTGGCCACGCCGTCGTTGTTGGCGTCGCCTTCGAAAGTAATGAGATCCGCTTCGCCTCCTTCGCCGGCGGCCCATTCCTTGAAGAGCAAAGGGGGTTGGACGGGGGTGCTGAGGGTGAGGTCCAGGACCGAACGGGTCGCCGCCGCGCCGGAAATGTTGTAGCGCCGAAAGACCGAGAGGTCGGGATCTTCGCTCAAATTGAAGCGGAAATGCACCGTGGAGCGGGTGGGCGTGTGGCCGTCGTAGAAGCTCCGGAGCAGGTCAAGGGCGTCGCCCGTGAGGGTGAAGAAGCGGGTTTGTTGACCAGCGGGGAAATCTACTTGGGCAGTCCCGGTGATGACCACCGCGGTCGTGCCGACGCGCACGGCATCCGGGTTCGGATCGTCCGGGCCGTGATAGAAGAAATCGGTCCCGCTGCCAGCGGGGTTTGCGCTGTTCAGAAGATAGACATGCAAATCCGGCAGATTCGCGCCGCCCGTGGAGTCTCGCGCGCCGCTGATTTCAAAATGGAAGGTGGCCCCGTCGAGGGTCGCCCCCTCGGGGAGGGTCGGCAGGCTGTAGCCGAAGATCAGGACGCGGTCCTCGCGGTTGCCGCCGGCTCCGGCGACTCCAATGGTGTCGGCGGCGGAGGTGAAGTAGCCCAGCGGCCGGAGTGCCTCATTCTCCGCTTTGCCCCGGATGTGATGCACGAGGGAAAGCGTGGCCTGCATGTCGGTTGGCGGAGGGGGCAGGCTGTCGGCCCATTGGGCGTAGAGCGTGAGGTCGGCGTCGATGAGGAAGTCGGCTCCTGCCGCAACGGTGGTCCCGCTGCCATCGGGGGCCGTGTTCCAGCCGGTGAAGAAGAAGCCGCTGCGGACGAGATCGCTTGGACCGGCGGCAGTGGCCGTGGCGTGGCTGTTATAGATGGTGGGGTCCACCGGGACGCTTCCGCCCGTGGCATCGTTGGCGTCGTAAGTCACGGTAAAGGCGAGGCCCGCCAGCAGATCATGGAAAGCGGCGGCCATGCGATGGCCAAAGAAGATGAAGCCTTCGGAGGTGAAGTGGGTGCCGTCGGTGGTGAGGAGGCCCTCGGAGGAGACTACGATGGTATGGGGATCGGCGTCGGCCACGGCCGCCATGGCCGCGAGCTGGTAGGTGCGGCTTCGCACGGGGGGCGTGACGTGGTCGCGCTCCAGTTCGCCGATGACGAAGGGCAGCTCCTCTTCGCCGAGAAAGGTCCGCACCGTGGCGATGAAGGCCGCCAAATCGCTCTCGTAGTTCGGGTTGGATCCGTCACTCTCCCCCTGGTGCCAGAAGAGGCCGCGCAGGTTGATGGCAGAGCCGTCGGCAGTGAGCGCGGCGAGGGCCTCGGGCACTTTGTTGACGAAGGTTTGCCACATGTAGTTTTCGCCCCCGGTTGGGCTCCAATCCACGCGCAGGCTCGTGCCACCCTGGGAGACTTTGATGATGGCCACGTGACGGTCCGTGTCGTGCGCGGCCAAGGCTTTGGCCAAGGACACGTCGAAACCGAAGCGGTTGGAAGGGAACGTCCCGGAAAACCCCGGGGGGACGTTGTAGCCGGGGGCCATCGTGACCCAGCCGGTGTTGTGGGTGGGATTGACGGGATTTTTGTTAATAGGATTCACATAGAAAAGGTTCACTTTGTCCTGAGGACTCGCATAGGGCGCGAGGTCGCCCGTGAGGTCGGCGGTAAAACCGCGTCCGTCGGCGTTCGACTGCCCGGCGACGATATAGACATCGTAGGTTTTGGGCGGGGCGTTGTGGCTTTCGAAACCGGTGTTGTCACCGGTCGCGTTTGCGTGGGAGGGACTGCCAAGCATGAGAAGAAGAGCGGAGGTTAATGCGGCCATCGACGGCACTTTGGGCGTTTTTTCAGAAGAAAATGGGTGGAGCGTAATGAGTTTCATAGGTCTTATAGGCTGAAAGGGCGAGGGTTGATCGGCATATTGAAGGCTTTGAGAAGAGGCAGGATATTTCATTCCAAGAAGACAACGACGCGGAAGAATTGCGGAGGCTGGCTTCCATTGGCGGTGGCCGGGACGCTTGCCGGGAAGGCCACGCCGACTGCCTCGACGCTATGGTTGGGTTCCGGGCCGCTCAGCACGGCGGGTTCGCCGCCATTTGCCGTCCAGACCAGAAGGTCGGCGCTAAACTCAACGGTGTAGGTGAGGCCGGCGGCGAGCGCGTCCAGACGTCGCCCGAAAACCGCTTGGAAGGGCGGGCTGCCTTGGGCGCTTGCGAAAGGCAGGATCAACGGGAGCCCCGGACTTTCCACAGTGCCTCCGGGTATGAAAACGATAGGGCCGGGCCTGCCCGCAAGCGGACCGACGTCGAAGGCGAATCTCAGAAGGTTGGCGAGCCCTTCGCCCATTGGGTCAAAGTAGGGGTCGGCATCGTCACCGGTCAGGCCATGGCCACCGGCCCACGCTTCGTAGATGCTTTGCGCCACTATGATGACACATTCATCGAAGGCCGAATCGTGTTCGTCGCTGGCGGTGAGGCGAAGGGTATAGATGCCGGGCGCGGTGAAAGTGACGGTGGTCTGCGGATCGAAGGGGTCCGCGAAGACGACCGCTGCCGGACCCTCCGTGAGCGTCCATTCCGTGGTCAGCGGATCACTGTCGGGATCGCTTGCGGAGCCTTGGAGAAGCGTGGTTACGGTCCGGCTGACGGGAGCGGCGTCTTTGTGGGGATGTCCGGCAGGCAACCCCGCGGCGAGGTCCCATTTGTGGGCGAGGTAGCCTTCGATGCGCTGGCGTTCCGCCGTGGAGAGTTCCCCGCCGAGGATGAGGATTTCGCCGAAATCCACATTGGCATGTCGATTCGATCCGGGGTCCGTGCCGATGAGCAGCGGATCCGTATTGTCGCTCAACATGGGATGGGGATTTGTGCGGCTGTTTCTGAGGGATCCGTCGATGTAGTATTCCGCGCGGATCTCGGAGTCTCTTCTGACACCGCTGAAGAGGAGGGTGGTGCCGTCCTGCACGGTGGTGGCGACCGGAGCATCCGATCCCGCCTTGAAGCGCAGGGAACTGGCACCGACACGAATGCCATAACTTTCGGCGGCGTCTGTCAGTCCGCCTTTGGATAGCGCCGAATTGAGTCCGCTGCCGTGATTGACGAAATCACCGAACGTCAGCACGGAAAAGATGTTCACGCCGCCGGTCGCATCCAGATTCAAGCTGGGATGGTTCACCGCGCCCAGAAACTGTTGCTCCGCCAAGCGGAAGGACACCACGTCTTGACCGCCAATGCTTGCCGTGCCGAATGTCGGCCGATGCTGAGCGGTGTCTTGCAACGCGTGATTTTCGTTTCCGCTCTTGTCGTTCCACGCAGCCACGGCGCCGTCAACCAGCGTGAGGCTGTCCACATCGCCGGCGTCATACCATGCCGCCGGATGGAGCGCGGCGGGCGTCCACGGAGCCGTTTCGGTGAGCGCGAGGGCCTGATCCGCTCCCGCATCGACCACCGGTGGACGGTTCCATCGGGCGTAAAGGGTGTGGTCCGACGCAATCGCCACCACGGTGTCCTCCGTCACGAGGTCGCCTCCGGATGGTTCGGTGAACCAGCCCACGAAGGTGAATCCGGGACGTTCGGTCGCGGGGAGGGGGCCGTAGGGCGCGCCGAAGATGACTTCCAGTTCGGAGGGCACCGGTGGGGTGCCGCCGTTGGCATCAGGCGTTACCTTGAGGGGGTCCAGCGCCCCCGCGCGGGTGAGGACGAGGGTGGTGAGGGAGGAGGCGGGCAGGGGGATCGGGCTTTCCGCATCCAGGCCTTCCATGGTTTGGAAAAAATCGTCCAGCACGGATTGATAGCCCTTGATCGCGCCGACCTCGAAATGGTTGTTGACGAGGGAAACCGACCGCTGGGACGTCGCGCGGTTGATGGCCACGAGGGTGATGCGGTTGCGGTCGGGAGAGAGGAACCCGGAAACGCGTACATTCGAGTCGCTGCCGCTGACTTCGATGCGCTCATAGCCCTTGTGGATGTGGCGGGAGTAGTGCTTGATCGAGTAGTAGGGCGGGTTGATCTGAAAGCTTGTGTTGTCGACATGCTCGATCATCGACTCGGGCGTGTCTCTGCCCCAGAACATCTTCCAATAAACGTAGGCGGCGGCGTTTGCCTCCACGAGGGTGTTGTGGATCACCCGCGCGGCATCGATCCAGTTGAACTCGCGCGAAAATTCCGTCTGCCAGTTCGGGCGGTCGCCAAACTCATCGCGGATGCGGCGCAAGCGGTTGATCGTGGTCGAGGAATCAATCTGGTTTGGATTCCCGATGTCATACACGTGGTAGGCGTGGACGGCGATGTAGGGCCGGCTCAGGAGGGGCTGGTTCAAGCGGAAAAAGGCGGGCATGTTTTCCGCTTCCGAGCCGATCATTTTCGGCACATCGGGCCGATCCTTGATGGCCTCCCAGATCGCATCGGCGGCTTCCGCGTAGCCCGCGCGGGTCGATGTCTCGGTCGGCTCAAAGACGCAGGTTTCCCACGTGGCGACCCATCCGGGCTCGTTTTGGAAACTCAGGTAGTCCGGGGTCCAACCGAGGTTGTCGAGCACCTCCACCCAATAGTCCGCGAACGCCGCATACATGAAGTTACCGTCGGCATCCCTCTTCAGGGTGCCGCCATTGCGCCGTTCGCCATTGCTCTTGAGGGCGTCGGGCGGGCTCCATGAACTGTAAAGCACCTGGATATCCGGGTTGGCCGCTTTGGCGGCATGGAAGAGCCGGTTGTTGATGTTGTGGGACCGCATGGCCGACTCGCCGTCCGCGTCGTCCGGGTAATACCAATTCTTGAGCCGCAGGATATCGAGCCCGAGGTCCTCGAACATCGCCTTCTCGATGGCCGCGTCCCGCGCCGCGTTGTTGCGATAGACACTGCTTAAATACCATGACAGCGCCGCGCCGAAGCCCGTCATCTCCTGATGCCGGATCTCCGGGTTGATCGTAATGGAGAGGCCGGTTGACTGAACCTCAAGGGTGCCGTCAGGCGGGCCGGGGTCACCGGTTCCCATGGCAGGCTGCAAGGGAAGAGCAAGACCGGCAAGGATCAGTGGTATCGCGGAGATAAACTTCAATTGCAGTTTTCGTCGCATATTCGGTGGTGGATCATTGACCGATCACTGCCGTAAACAACCAAACGGATTTACAACCGTTGCATTGCGGACCGGCCATTGGTCTATTGGATCTTCCCGGTTATTGGTTCACAACACGGTTGCACCGAAAAGCCATTGTCAGCGAAACCAGTGCATGCCCACGGAGTCGGATGGTATATGAACCGAAGTGACTTGGCTCGCTTCCGGAGCCGTGGAGCCTATCGAAATGCGGCTTAACCGAGCGCCATTGAGGTTAGAGGGGACGCTCCCTGCGGCAGGGTGGTGCGGACACAAGGTCTCGCACCTACTCCGGCCGACAACTGCCGACAACGCCCCCGGAACGAGGGAAGGCGCTACCCCGTAGCGACGGAGCCACGCCTCCGTCGACCCTATCCCGCAACGGGTTGGCCCGGGCGAGTGGAGAATTTGCACCACCAAACCGCATGCCCTCTCCGCAGAAGGCCGGGGACAGGACGGATGCGAAGCGGAGAAGGCCGCAGGCAATGTCCCCTCTCCGCTGTAACTTTACGGGTTATGCGGGGCGGCCGGCGATTGTGGGGTGCGAAGTCATTTGTGCGGAAAACACGAGCAAAGCCCACGGGTTTCCACGGTCCCGAGATCGCCATGGCGCGTGCCCTCCATGCCGCTTCGGCGAACAAGATCGCCGACATGTTCGCGCATCTTGGCGAGCGCATGGAACCTCAGCCCGCGTCTGCCTCAAGGCTAATTTAATACCCTGCGTTTATGTAGTGCGGGTCGGCGTTGGGTCCGTGCCCCAGCTCGGCAAGCCGTTGGTGGAATGCGCCCATGTATTGCGCGTAAGCAGCGTCCCCGGCGAAGTTTTTCGTTTCACCGGGATCGGCCCGCAGATCGAAGAGCACTTCCGGGATGTCTTCGCCGTAGTATTGGTATTTGAGGTGATCCTGTTTGATCATGACGAAGGACCGGTATTGCGAGATCGTCTCGTTGCGCCAGTTCACGGATTCACCCCGGAGGAGGGGAGCGAGGCTGCGGCTGTCGAGATTGCCGGGGATTTCAAGGCCGGCCAGATCGCAGAGGGTCGCGAAAAGGTCGCAGAGATTGACGTTTTCATCGACAACGCGTCCCCCTTCGAATCCTTTCGGCCAGCGGATGATGAGGGGTACGCGGACGCTTCCCTCATAGAAACGGCCCTTCTCCCAGATGCCGTGCTGTCCCAGCATCTCCCCGTGGTCGGAGGTGTAAACGATGATCCAGTCGTCGAGGTCTTGCCCGAGGGCCTTTAGCTTGTCCATGACTTGGCCGTAGTAGGTGTCCACTTGGTCGATCATGCCGTAATAGGCGGCGGTGGCCCGGCGGATGGCATCGTCGGACACATCAACGGTGTCGAACTGCTGGCTGAGGGAGAGGACGGGATGGTCGCAAGGCGGTTCGCTGTAGATGGGTACGCGCGGAAGATAGTGGTCGAAGCGCGCTTGATCGGTGAAGTAGGGGTAGTGCGGCTGGATCAGGCTGAGCTTGAAGAGCAGGGGGCGGTGGGATTGCGGGCGGCGGTATTCGCGGTCTTCGAAGTAGCGGTCGAAGAAGTTGAAGGTAGCGCTTACGGCGTGCGCGTCGAACCGCTGGTTAGGCCCTTCGGCAGCCCTCGCTTCCTCGATTTCCCGTTGGGTGGGCCATTTGCCCGTGCCGGGTGCGGGTGTGTAGCGTTCGAATTCTCCGGGAACGCGGTTTTCGATGTAGCCATCACCGCACGCGCCATCGGGGGCGATGCGCGCTGTCCAACCTTGCATTTGGTCCTGGGTCAGGTGGTGGAGTTTGCCGCTGCAGACGGCGTTGTAGGCGTAGCGGGAAAACTGCCGGGGAAAGGTTGGGTAGCCCGGTTGCAGATCCACCCAGCCCTCGCATTGGCACGTCTTCGGCAACTGCCCCGAGGTCAAACACTGACGACCGGGCACACAAATCGGGGAGGGGGTATAGGCGTTGCGGAAGACCACGCCGCTCTCGGCGAGCCAGTCGAGGTTGGGCGTGCGAACAACGGAGTCTCCCGCATAGCCAGTGACGTCGGCGCGGTGCTCGTCGCTCATGAGAAAGAGAATGTTCGGTCGGTTCATCGTCGCTTTTTAGGTTTCAGCGATCCGCATACGCTGGATCAAAGGTGCTTCTTGTTTGGAAACGATACTACTCTGTTTTTGCGAGGGTTGTTCGTCAGTCCGTCCGAGTCCAGCGGATTGGCGTCTAAGCTTTTGTATTTGTAGGATGGGGCGGCCGCTTGGCGGCACGCAACTGGTTTGAGACCAGTGATCCGCAATGGCTCAAAGAGCCCGCACCCGTTACCTCTGATGCAGGGCATTGACTGACCGCGATTTGGCCCTATTTCTCGTTAAATGCATGAACGGGAGTGGCAGACGCGCAAGGAGCGGATTGACCGCTGCTTGCGCACCTTTGAGCTGGTTCGTTCCCCGCACGAATAGCTCCATGGTAAAAGGCTCTTGTCTTTCATGCGGCTCGCGAAACATGCCTCAGGGTGTTTTTAGTCGGCGTACGATGCCGAGCAAAAGATTCGTTTGATTCGGCTGATTCGTAGTTGAAAAAAGCGTGTGCTCGGGCGGTGGGAACTGCGAATGGAGCGAGTTAAACGAATAGGCCGTGCGCATGTTTTTCTACCAGCGCCCCGGCTCCGCCGAGCCCCCGAGCATCTGGATCCCTGTCGCGGGCGACCGTATCTTCACCCGCCTCGATTCCTACTATTAGGAAAACCGGAATCTTCCCAGTCTCATGTGTCTGCGGAAGGATTCACTTGTTCAGTTGACTATCGTCCGATTGTCAGCGCAGTCGTTCTTTAGTCTGCATTCGTGTTTATCCCTTCGTTGGCGTTCGGCTCCGGATTTCAGGAGCATGAACTTGCGGAATGCACGGATGCGCTGAGACTTTTCACGAGTTAACCCCTGAAAGACCATAACAACCAATTCGATACCAATGAAACTCCGGAATGTTCTGTTAAAATCCGTAATTTTCCTGAACCTTAGCGCAGTTCTCGGTGCCATCAACTGGAACAGCTATCCCACTGTGGAGGGGAATTTCTTCCGGCGGGACACCGGCGACTTCATCGGCGAGGTCTTCACGCTGGCCGCGCCTTACATCTGGAGCGAGTCTTTGCAGCGCTACCTGTATTTTCCGGAAGATCCGACGGCGACCGATGGTCACTGGGCGAAGGTGATCTTCCACGATTACGATAGTCTGCGTGTGGAGCGCAGGCTGAATATCACCGTGGAGAGCCGCGAGCGTGTAACAGACGACGCCCTGTATTTTTCGGGTGAGGTGCAGTTCGGGCGCAACATCAACGCACGCGGCGGAGGGTTTCGCATACACGGAGACTATCTTTTCGTGGCATGGTACCATGGCGGCATGGAAAACCGCCACGTGATGCTGTCGCGGCGGCACATCAATGAAGACGAATGGTCGACGATACAGTTTCCCCACCGGCACATCGGTTTTCGCGGGAATCCAATGATCGGCGACGCACACAACTGGATCTCCATCGGCATCAGCCCGATAGACGGCACGATTCACTTGTTGTATGACATGCACGCGTACACGGAATCCGAATTTCCGGATGACTTCTTCAACTACAACGTTTCCGTCCCCGGTGCGGCGACGGCCGAGAATTGGGACATAAGTTTGTTCAACGATAAACAGAACTACTTGCGCGAGGGCGAGAATTATGAACGCGTGACCTACCCGACCTTCAGAGTAAACAACGAGGGCGAGTTGATCGCCATGTGGCGCATCGGCGGGCACACCAGCGGATCTTATCATATTACCCGTTACGACGGAGAAGAGTGGACACCGAACTTCCGACTGAGCCACGGGCAGGGTGCCAACCCCCGATGGGGCCCCTACGGTAGCCTGAGGTTTGCACAGGATGCATTTCACCTCGTCTTACATGCCAGGTACC
Organism: Opitutales bacterium; assembly: GCA_007123395.1. Lineage (GTDB taxonomy): Bacteria > Verrucomicrobiota > Verrucomicrobiia > Opitutales > Oceanipulchritudinaceae > SLLG01. Next base: position 7,222 of record SKLD01000244.1, on the reverse strand, counting down.
AAGGCTCGCCCGCGCCTTTGCAGAGCGGCCTCTACTATGCGACGACCGTCGACCCAACGGCCGAGAGCGGGTGGGAGAACATTGACGGGCAGTCGCTTGAGGTACCGTTCATGGACCTTAGAGATTTGAAGATCGGCGAACCGACCGAACTCGGCGTCGGGGACCGAATTTCCGTCTCTCCCGGATTCCTTCTTACGGACAATGGAAGTGTGCATTTCTCGACGGTCGTTTCCGGCACCAACGTCCATTATTACCGGGGGCCGGACGAAGAAGAGTTCAATGTCGCTACTTCAGGAGTTCCCGACGGTAGTCTGTTCTCTCTTGGCAATATAGTCTTCAAGAGGACAATCCAGGAAGGCCGGATTCGGATTTATGCCACGCCTGCGGGAAGGAGTGAGTGGGAGAGTGTCTTCCTCGACCGGCATTCAACCGCAGCCTACAACCATGGCACGTGGGTGCGGAGCGGCAACATGATCTATTTTCTTGGTCAGCATCAGGGCAATTCCGAGAGACTCCCGATGGATATCATCGGGTTCCGCATCGAAATGGATAATTGAATGCCGTTGGGAGCGACCCGCGCTTGAAATTTTGTTAAAATGAAGATGGTCGATCGGCTCCGGCCCTCACCGTTTTTTTGGGCGGCGGGCACGATCCTCGGCTTCCTCGTATCCCTGTTGATCTGGGGGTGGCTACTGCGGCCGGACATCCGCACGGGCTTGCCGGAGCCGCCTCCGGAGGCGCATTTTTATGATCAGGCCCGCCGGGGGGTGCATGTGCCCGAGGAGCTGCCGGTGGTGCAGCGCGACGTTGATTATGAGGCTGGCCGGGAAGGTGCTTGGTGGCCGAAAGGGGAGTCACCCATGTTGCGCGAATTGGTCGAGGAGGGTCACCTGCCTCCCGTGGAGGAAAGGGTGGGGCCGGAGCCGCTTGTCCTGGAGGGGGTCGATGATATCGGCAATTACGGTGGAACATGGGTGCGTTTGGCGGCCTTTATGGGCGACTCCATCACAATTAGGAACCGGCTCTCCAGTGCCGGGCTCGTCCGTTGGTCGCCCATGGGTTATCCGGTGCGGCCGCACCTCGCGCGCGGATGGTCGGTGAACGAAGACCGCAGCGAGTGGACCTTTTACCTGCGCCGCGGCGTGCGGTGGTCGGACGGACATCCGTTCACGGCGGGTGATATTTTGTATTGGTGGGAAAAGGAGCGGAACTTGCTCTTCGATGTGCCCGAATGGATGACGGTGAAGGGTGAACCGGGCCGCATCGTGAAGGTGGACGACTACACCGTGCGTTTCGAGTTCCCCGCTCCGTATGGCATGTTTCTCGAAGTTCTTGCCGGCGGGCAGGAACTCTTCTCGCCGAGGCATTATCTCGAGCCTTATCATCCGAAGTTCGGTGATCAAGAACTCATCGAGGACGCCATGCGCGTGACGGGATTGCTCACACCGCGGGCATTGTATTCCAGCCTCGATGGATTCCGCAATCCCGAGTATCCCCGCATGTGGCCGTGGATTTACCGCACGCACCGTGTGAATCCGCCGGAGGGCTTTGTGCGTAACCCGTATTTCTGGGCCGTCGATCCGGAGGGAAACCAATTGCCCTACGTGGACCGGATTCTTTTCGAGGTGCGCAGTGCCCTCCTCCTTCCCATTGCGGCGGCGACCGGCTTCGCCACCATGCAGGACCGCGGCTTGCGATTCGACAACTATACGATGCTCATGGAGGGGCGCGAGTCCGGTGATTACGAAGTGTATCACTGGTATCCCGCGACGCGCTCGGACTGGCAGGTATCGTTCAACATCACGCGTCGTGCCGACAATCCTGTGACGGAAGCCAAGGCGGAGATCCTGCGTGAGCGCGATTTCCGCCGCGCGCTCTCCCTCGCGATCGACAGGCAGGCGATCATCGACTCCCTTTACCACGGGGTGGGGAAGCCCGCCCAGCCCGATCCGGGACCGGGGTCGCCGTTTGAGAGCGAAAAATTCCGGTATAGCTACGTTGATTACGATCCGGATCGCGCGAACGCGCTCCTCGACGGCATTGGCCTGACCCGGCGGGACCGCGAAGGCATGCGGACTTTGCCGGACGGTACCCGGCTCACCTTTTTTATGGACTTCACCGTTTTCACGGGTGAAGGGCCGGCGCAGTTTGTTGTCGACGACTGGGCGGCGGTGGGCATCCGGGTGTCTTTCCGGGAGCGCGGCCAAAGACTGTTCTTCGCCAATAACAGTGCGGGCGACGTCGACATGATTGTGTGGACCGGTGAAAGCGAGTTCCATCCGCTGGTCGAGCCGAGGACCTTTGCACCAGTGAGACCGATGTCGAACTATGCTATCAGATACGCCCAGTGGTTCCTTACCGGAGGGCTATTCGGCGCAGAGGACGCGACCGGGTTGGAGCCGCCCCCGGGAAGCCCGGCCCGCGAGAATATGGAGCGCTACGTGCAGGCTCTCTCGGCTCCCACGCAAGAGGAGCGGGTGGCGATTTTCCAGGAGATGGCGGCGGTCACAGCGGAGGAGGTCTGGTCGATCGGCATCAGCACGCCGCCGCCCGCCCTCACCGTGGTGCAGAACGGATTCCGCAATGTTCCACGGGTGGCGCTGCAGGGGTGGGCCTATGCCACGCCCGCCAACACCGGCATCGAAACGTATTTCTTTGATGAACCGCGGGACTCTCCGGGCGCCTTGGCGCAGATGAAACGGGAGATGATCCGCGCCACGCCGGCCCGTGGGGCGTTCGACCCGGAGACGCGCGAGCGCATTGATGACGACGGTTTCGGGCAGCTAATGTGGCGCCTCGTCATTGTCGCGACCGGTTTGGCCCTCGTCTACGCCGGGGTCCGCCATCCCTTTATCGGTCGGCGGCTTATCATCCTTGTGCCGACCCTTCTCATCATGGCCGTTTGCATCTTTGTGATCATCCAGGCACCGCCCGGCGACTTCATCGAGACGAGAATCATGCAACTGGAGGCGACGGGGGACCGGGAGGCGATCGAAGAGACCGAGCGTCTGCGTGAGCTTTTCCATCTCGAAGAGCCGTTATGGAAGCAATTTCTGCGCTGGATCGGTGTTTTTTGGTTCTTCTCTTTTGATTCCTCGGACAGGGGCCTGCTCCAAGGCGAGATGGGGCGCTCCATGGACACCCAGCGATCCGTCAACGAAATGGTGGGCGAACGGATAATGCTTACTTTTTGGGTGTCACTCGGGACGATTCTTTTCACATGGTTGATCGCTCTGCCCATCGGCATCTATTCAGCGGTGCGCCAGTATTCGGTGGGGGACTACGTCCTCTCTTTTATCGGGTTCATCGGTATGTGTCTGCCGAATTTCCTTTTTGCCATTCTTATAATGTATTGGGCAGACCGCTACCTTGGCATGAATGTTTCGGGACTGTTTTCACCGGAATATGCCACCGCTCCGGAGTGGACGTGGGGCAAGGTGGTGGATTTGTTGAAGCACATCTGGGTGCCGATTGTCGTCATCGCCACGGCGGGCACGGCGGGAATGATCCGCGTCATGCGGGGAAATCTCCTCGACGAACTCAAGAAACCCTATGTCACGACGGCGCGCGCCAAAGGGGTGCGCCCCTTCAAGCTCCTCGTCAAGTACCCCGTGCGCCTCGCCCTGAACCCGTTTATATCGGGAGTGGGCGGTATCTTTCCGCAGCTTGTCTCAGGCGGAGCCATTGTCGCGATTGTCCTCAGTCTTCCCATGGTGGGGCCGCTCCTGCTCGACGGTTTGATGCTTGAGGATGTCTACGTCGCCGCATCGATGCTCATGGTTCTCAGCGTTCTCGGTGTTATCGGGACGCTCGTCAGCGATCTTCTCCTGCTTTGGCTCGATCCGCGCATTCGCTTTGAGGGAGGCAGCCGATGAAGGCCGATGAGAAACACCAGGACCAAAAGGCCGAATTCCAGCCGGAAGGTGTCGTCCCCGCTGTGCCGGAGGGCGGACCCGACATGAGCGGCCCCGTTGAGTCCACCGCCACGCTGTCGCAATGGCAGTTGATCCGTTTGCGCTTCTCCAAGCACAAACCGGCGGTGGTCTCCATGTATCTTCTCGGATTCTTCTACTTTGTTGCCGCCTTCGCGGAGTTCTTCGCCCCGTATCCGAGCGGATGGCGCGATACCGACCGCATCTACGCCCCGCCGCAGGTGCTTAAGTTCAATTTCAGCGATGGTCTGCACGTTGATGCGCTTGCCCGCGAGATCGATCCGGTGACGCTGAAAAATTCGTATGTGCGCACGGGCGAGACGACACAGGTGGGCTTCTTTGTGCGAGGCGAGCCCTACAGACTCCTCGGCTTCATTCCCGCCGAGCGCCGGTTCTTCGGGGCAAAGAATCATGCCGACGGTGAGACCTTCTTCCTCCTCGGGGCGGACCGTTTCGGGAGGGATATTCTCAGCCGTTTAGTCTACGGCTCGCGCATCAGCCTTTCTATCGGGATGGTGGCCATTGTCGTTACTTTTGTTCTCGGGGTTTTTCTCGGGGGTATTTCGGGTTATGTCGGCGGAACCTTGGACAACCTGATTCAGCGGTTCATTGAGATTATCAACGCTTTCCCGCACCTTCCCCTCTGGCTCGCCTTCGCCGCCATCATGCCGAGCGACTGGTCTCCCCTGCGGACCTACTTTGCTATCACGATCGTTTTAAGCCTTCTCGGGTGGACGGGCCTCGCCCGTGTCGTGCGCGGCAAAATCCTCTCCCTGCGCGAGGAAGACTACGCCGTTGCGGCGCGCCTCCTCGGCTCCGGACACGGGCGTATCATCTTCCGCCATCTTCTGCCGGGATTCACGAGTCACATCATCGTCAGCCTCTCCTTGAGCGTCCCGATGATGATTTTGGGAGAAACGGCGCTGAGCTTCCTCGGCCTCGGTCTTCGCCCGCCCGTCGTGAGCTGGGGCGTCATGCTGCAGGACTGCATGGATATGGATGTCGTGGCCAACTATCCGTGGTTGCTTATGCCCGTCTTCCTCATCGTCCTTACCGTTCTCGCCTTCAATTTCCTCGGCGACGGCCTCCGCGACGCCGCCGATCCCTACTCGCGGTGAGCGTGTTGACCACGCGCCGGAGCCCCCGGCAACTATGCCCGGCGTTTGCCGCCATCCGCGTTCGCCCCGTCCGATGGCCATGGTTCATGAGCCGTCTCACCCAGAATAATACAAATATGAATCTTAGAGGATTGGGAATGCCGCAGGAAGCCGCTTCAGTCGCATCGTGATTAAAAATTGAATTAACTTCACTTCATATTATACCGAAACAACTCATATTATGTCAATAAAACCACTTCGATTGTTACCTTGGCTCGTGTTTCCGTTCCTCGTTTTTAACGTCTCGGCGAACTGGCTGCTTGTCGCGGATTTCGACGATGTCACTTTAGACGATCTCTACTACGTGAAACGTTTCCCCCCCCAAGGTGATTTCTTCCTGCGGGGCGACGGATCGGGCCTTGAAGATCCCTTTGATCCGTCCAATGGCTTCCTCGTCGTCGACCCCGGACCGCCGGTGCAAGGATTGAACAACAATGTGACCATTGCGATACCTTTGCCCGAGCCACTTCCAAATGGCGAAGTCGGCACCCTACGTTACCGTGTTTTTCTCTTCGGCAACGCTTCGTTGAATAACAATGTCGGAGTGTCCGCGGTTCCGGTGCAGATTGATCCGGACCGTAGTCTCGATACCGGGCGGCTTTCGACGCCGGGTCCCGGGCAGTATGGTGCTTTTGAAAGCCAGTTGGGCGTCGGGGCCAACTTTGCCCTCCGCAGCGGCAATACTTTCCAGCAGTCCCCCGTCCAAGTCCCGGTCGGGGAGTGGGTCACCATCTTCCATGTCATTGACAACGGAAATGATACGACGGAATTTTACTTCCGCACGGACAGTATGGCAGAGCCTCAGATCATCCCCTCTTTCGCCGGGACCACATCGTTTCCCTTCCGTAATGGAACGGATGATCCGCTTGTTACATTCATGCAGGTGTATGCCGGACAGGGAAGTACTCTTGTCGATTTCATGATGATTGACGAAATCCTTTGGGATCCCACCGGCGTCAACCTTGAGGATGGCCCGATCATCGTTCCCGATCCTGTCGAGCCCGGCATCCTGCGCCTGTGGGCCGGCTTCCCGGTCGATGCAAACTGGACTGTCGACACCGGCGGCTTTATGGGGGAACTTTACGTGGAGCATGCCCCGTGGATTTATTCCTACCGTATGGAAGAATACATGTATATCCCCGAAGAGCTTGTCACGACCGGTAACCAAGGCGCGGCATGGGCCTATGTTTTGGATTGATTGCGAAGGCGGCAACCAAAGGGTTGCGTGAGCATTTATACAAATATGAATGATAGAGGATTGGGATAGCCCCAGAAAGCCGCTTCAGTCATGATGTAATTCAAAAATTGGACTTATTCCACTTCATATAAACCCTAAAGAACTCATATTATGTCAATAAAACCACTTCGATTGTTACCGTTGTTCGTGTTTCCGTTCCTCGTTTTGAACGTGTCGGCGAACTGGCTTCTTGTCGCGGATTTCGACGATGTCGCTCTGGATGATCTATACTATGTGAAACGGTTTGCTCCCCAAGGCGAATTCTTCCTGCGGGGCGACGGATCGGGCCTTGAGGATCCCTTTGATCCGTCGAACGGCTTTCTCGTTGTCGACCCCGGACCGCCGGTGCAAGGATTGAACAACAATGTGACCATTGCGATACCTTTGCCCGAGCCACTTCCAAGCGGCGAAGTCGGCACCCTTCGTTACCGGATCTTCCTTTTCGGCAACGCTTCGTTGAACAATAATATCGGTGCGTCCGCCGTTCCGGTGCAGATTGATCCGGACCGCAGTCTTGATACCGGCAGGCTTTCGACGCCGGGTCCCGGACAATACGGTGCTTTTGAAAGTCAGTTGGGCGTAACCGGCGCTAATTTTGCCCTCCGCAGCGGCAACACCTTCCAGCAAACACCGATAGCAATCCCGGTTAATGAGTGGGTCACCATCTTCCATGTCATTGACAACGGAAATGATACGACGGAATTTTACTTCCGTACGGACAGTATGGCAGAGCCTCAGCCCATCCCCTCTTTCGCCGGGACCACCTCCTTTCCCTTCCGTAACGGGACGGATGATCCGCTTGTCACCTTCATGATGGTGTATGCCGGACAGGGAAGTACTCTTGTCGATTTCATGATGATTGACGAAATCCTTTGGGATCCCACCGGCGTCAACCT
>SKLD01000464.1 GCA_007123395.1 Opitutales bacterium | reverse complement strand
GGGAACGGGCTACATGTTCTGAGGGTAGGCGATACGGGTGAGAGCGGCATTACTTCCCTGCGGTCTGCCCGTTTGCTCACGCGAGACTTTGTGACATACGCGGCGGTGCCCCACCTGGAACACCGCACCTTCGGCGGCATCACGTTCGACGGTGCTGAATTGCTCTATTTGTCGAACGACCGGCGCGCCATTGCTTTTGTCGGCGAAGACGGCCGAGTCCTGCGCGAAACGGCTTTTCCGCTTCCTGTCGACAGATGGGAATACATCGGTGACGGAACGCTGGTCGCCTCCGCCGACGGTTTGGCTTTCCTCGCTTCCCACTACGGAAGCGTTTGGCCCATCGATACGCCGAACTTCGAAAATACCACTTTTTGGCGGGATTCGACCCGGTTGGGGCTATTCGGGCACCGCGGGGAGATCCGCTTGCTTGCAGTGCAGGACTTCCGCGTCGCCGCCGTCCGTGCGCCGGACATCGAATACGGTCCCGAGAACCGGCTCCGCGGTAACGTGACCGTGCGCCATGCGGGCGGGATGTCCACGGGCGACGAGGTGCGTCTTGCCGTGCGCGCGTTTCTCCAACCGGCGGATACCGACGATGACGCCGTCCCGCTCGGCAGCCAATCCGTGGATGCGTCACGCTGGCATCCCGGTCGCAACCGCACCTTTCAACTGGAGTGGTCCGTGCCGACGGCAATACGGTTGGGGGAGTACGCCCTGATGGTCGAGATCAACTATGACGATGCGGTCGATGAAGCGGACACAAGCGGCAATCTCGCGGGGTCACCGCCTTTCATCTACGTTCCCAGCCCCTCCGTTGTTCTGGAGACCGCTCCGTTCGGGCATGCCGTTTCCGATCAGGTGGGCACCCATGTGCCCTATGGCTCCACTATCCGCATCGAAGCGCGTCCCGAACCCGGTTTTCGATTTATCGGTTGGGATGGAACCCACGCCGACAGCCAACCTCACCTCGACCTCTCCGTTGACCAACCGCACCGCTTGCGTCCGCGCTTTGTTCCGGAGATCGTTGCGGCCGCCTTTCCGTGGATCGAACCAGTTTCCGGCGGAGACTGGTTTGCGGACGCCTCCGGCCTCTTCTTTGCGACTGTCAGCGGCGACTGGAGCTACCATTATTCACTTGGCTGGTTCCGCATAGGCGAGGTTGCCGAGGCGGGATCCTGGCTTTGGTTCCCGGATTCCGGCTGGCGGTTCCGCCCGTCGGACGTCGAAGCTTACTTCGACCCCGCCGACTGCGTGTGGGAGATAATGGATTGATCCGGGAGTGCCGGAGAACCGATGTAAATTCCCCCAAGAGTGATCCAAGGCACCAATAAATATAATTCTGGTTTGCAACAAATTTATTTCCGAGCTAAGTTTAAAATAAATATATCTCAAATAAATAAAAGAGATAGCTCAGCGAAAAATTAATTGACGGGCTGTTGGTGGCGGCGGGAAGACGAACCGGTGCTTTGAGTTACGGATTTTCCGGGGCAGCTGAATGCGGGGTTGACACTCACCAAGATTGCGGATGATTAGGTCCTCTATTAACCGGAGCATGGAATCCTAATACCTTTAGGTTATAAGAGTGAATTGTTTGCTGCGTTAGAAGATGTGTTCTTCAAGAAGGGCCGTTGAAATCCGGCAAATGACCGCACCTCCCGAAAACCGACCGAAATCCAGTGGAAGTCCTCGGCCTCACTATCTTCATCAGCCTGCTCTTGGCGGGGTTGTTTTCGCTGCTGTTCATCATGCAGCGGCGGCAGCGGCGCCACAACAGTTTGGAGCGGGAGTCATTGATGCCGCTCGCGGAGGAGAAGCGTGTGCCGGCGGGCAAGGGAGGGGACAAAGAAGCGAGTGAGACCGATGACAGACGGAAAAAAGACGATTGAATTCGACGACCAGATAGTGCGCTGGTTCCTGATTGCCAGCGTGCTGTGGGGAGCGGTCGGCATGCTCGCGGGCGTGATCGTGGCACTGATGCTGAACTTCCACCAGCTGCACTTCGGTCTGGAATGGCTTAGCTACGGGCGGCTACGGCCGCTGCACACGAACGCGGCGATCTTCGCCTTTGTCGGCAACATGATGTTCGCCGGGATTTATTATTCGACGCAACGGCTGTGCAAGGCGCGGCTGGCGTCGGACCTCCTGTCGCGGATTCACTTCTGGGGCTGGCAGTTCATCATTGTGTGCGCGGCGGTGACGCTTCCGCTCGGACTCACGCGGGGCAAGGAATACGCCGAGCTGATCTGGCCGATCAATTTGATGGTGGTGATTATCTGGGTGGTCTTCGCGATCAACTTCTTCTGGACCCTCGCGAAGCGCAACGAGCCGACGCTCTATGTCGCCCTGTGGTTTTACATCGCGACGATCGTCACCGTGGCGATGCTCTACATCGTCAACCACTTGCAGATTCCGACCAGTCTCACGCACAGCTACCCGATCTTCTCCGGGGTGCAGGACGCCCTCGTGCAGTGGTGGTACGGGCACAACGCGGTAGCCTTCTTTTTGACGACGCCGATTCTCGGGATCATGTATTATTTCCTACCCAAGGCGGCGGAACGACCTGTCTACAGCTATCGCCTGAGTGTCATCCACTTTTGGTCGCTCGTCTTCATCTACATCTGGGCGGGGCCGCACCACCTTCTCAACACCGCGCTGCCGCACTGGCTGCAAACGCTCGGCATGCTCTTCTCGCTCATGCTCTGGGCGCCGAGTTGGGGCGGCATGCTCAACGGCCTGCTCACCCTGCGCGGGGCATGGCACAAACTGCGCACCGATCCGGTGCTGAAGTTTTTCGCGGCGGGCGTCACATTTTACGGGATGGCGACCTTCGAGGGGCCGCTTCTCTCCATTCGCGCCGTCAACGCCATGGCGCACTACACCGACTGGATCATCGGGCACGTCCACAGCGGCACGCTCGGCTGGAACGGTCTGCTCGCGGCGGGCATGTTCTACTGGCTGGTGCCGCGTCTGTGGCGCACCAAGCTGTATTCGGTCGCCTTGGCCAACTTGCACTTCTGGATCGCGCTCATCGGCATCCTTCTCTATATCGCGGCGATGTGGGTGAGCGGCATCACGCAAGGGGTCATGCTCAACAGCACCCAGGATGAGGGCACATCACTCACCTATTCTTTCGTCGAGACGCTCTCCGCCATCCGCCCGGCGATGGGGCTGCGCGCCGTCGGCGGCGGCCTCTACCTCCTCGGCTGGGTCATCATGCTCTACAACCTCTACCGGAGCATTGTCGGCAGCGAGGCCGTCAACGGCACGATGGAGGTTTACACGCGCGACCGCGACGAAACGCGCAAGATGGAGGGAACCATCGGCGCCCGGCGCACTTTCTTCAATGCTCCGGTGCTCTATTGCACGGCGGGCATGCTCGCGCTTTGCCTGTGGATGTTCGGGGACGGTCTGTTCGCCATCCTCGGGCTCTTTGCCTCGATCTTTGCCATTCTCGCGGCGATCGTCCACTTCAAGGCGGCGGGCGCGCGGTGGAACGACTGGCACGAGAAGCTCATTGGCAACTGGGCACCGTTCACGGCGCTTACTTTCATCGCCGTGGCCATCGGCGGCGCCGTGCAGATCATTCCCGCCGTCACCGTTTACCGCGCGAAGAACATCGAAGACCGCATACAAGTGCCCTACACGCCACTCGAACTGGCCGGGCGCGACATCTATATAGCGGAGGGCTGCTACGGCTGCCATTCGCAGATGATCCGCACCCTCGTGCCCGACGTTATGCGCTACGGCGACTACTCGCGGCTCGGTGAGTCGATCTACGATTTCCCCTTCCAGTGGGGCAGCAAGCGCACCGGGCCCGACCTCGCCCGGGAAGGCGGGCTGCGCACCGACGACTGGCACTTTATCCATATGGTCGACCCGCGTGCGACATCGCCGGGATCAAACATGCCCGCCTACCCATGGCTCGTCGAAAAGCGGACGCCTCTGGAGGCGCTGCCCTCGCGCATCCGCGTCCAGCGCATTCTCGGGGTGCCCTATCCCGAGTGGACCGCGGAAGAGATCATTGAGAAGGCCCGCGAGCAGGGCGAAGAGATCTCCCGGCGCCTGCGCGAGGCGGGTCATTATGCCGAACCGGAGAGCCAGATGGTCGCTCTCATTGCCTACATGCAGAAGCTTGGCGCTGCCGAAACGCGCGGGGGTGATGTGGCTTCCGCGGCAGGCGATTCGACCGCAACCGAATAACCCGCTCCGCCGATGTTCCGTCGCCTCATCCTCGAAGAATGGCAGAACCTGCTCCTGATTGTAGGCTTTCTGCTCATTGCGACCGCCTTTTTCGCGATTGTCGTGAAGACCCTCCGTATGAAGCGCAAGGACCGTGAATACATGGCCGGTCTCCCGCTTGAAGACGAGGACAAGCGACGTCCGGCGCCGTCAAGCGATTCCAACACCTCACGCGATTCCGATGAGCAGTCCCGATAACAACCGGCAAGACCAAGAAGAACTTCCCCCCGGCGTGACGCTGCGCGAGCACGTCTACGACGGCATACAGGAGTACGACCAGCGCCTGCCCAACTGGTGGCTTTGGACGCTCTATATCGCGATCATCATTTCCGCTGTGTATTGGATCGTGTGGTACACATTCCGGGCTGTGCCGAGCGACCAAGAACGTGTCACCGCCGCGATGCAGGAGATTGAAGCGCGGCGCTTCGCCATGGTGGGCGATATTGACGATGAGACGCTGTGGGCGATGAGCAAGAATCCGAATGTCATTGCCTCGGGACAGGCTGTCTATCGTGACCAATGCGCCTTTTGCCACGGCGAGGACCTCGGCGGCGGCATGGGCGGAGGACTTCCCTTGAATGACGGGGTGTGGAAGTGGGGCCACGCGCCAATCGACATATATTCGGTGGTGCGCGACGGTTCGCCCGATCCCACGAAGGGTATGCAGGCATGGGAGCGCGAACTGGGACCGCGCCGTGTTGCCGAAGTGACTGCGTATATCCTTAGCTACAACGATCCGGAAAACATGAAAACGGCACCGGACTCGCCGGGACGGGCCTCCGAGCGCTGAACAGGGCGCGCCACTCGCGCAGCGGGTAACTTCCGAAGGTATGGTGAAAAAGGCTTCAGAGGCAAAACGCCCGAACCTCGAAAGCGTCACAACGATCAACCTCGACGGGTCGCGCTTTTTCCTCCATCCGGCG
>SKLD01000093.1 GCA_007123395.1 Opitutales bacterium | reverse complement strand
GTGCGTCGGCGCAAGGCCTGAGCCTTTTCCGGAAAACGGCGCGGGTGGACGTGCGCCGAGCGCGTCCGCAATGATTCCCCCTTGTCCCCCCCGCGTCTTCCATCCCCCGGCGGACCTCCGCCGGGGGATTTTTTTTAGCCGCAATTCATTCCAAAGGGATTCGTCACCAAAGCCAAGGTGATCAAGCCATGGCACGCGGAGCGGACGGGTTTCCTGGGAGCGCAGGCGTCCCGCCTGCATGCGGTGGAGCGGTGAATCGGCGGATCGGTGCAGCCCTCCCATCCAACCGGCTTACCAGACGGGGCGGGCGGGACGCCCGCGCTCCCAGGGGGCGCCGCCTTGCGGTGGTGGTACCCGAACATCCCCCTTCTTTACTGTTCCAAAAGAAAAAAAGTTGCGGTGTGGTTGCGGGGCGTGGTTCTTTTCGCACACACAAAAATGAGGATGCAATTCACCGCAGCCGCATCGTGATTTTTCCACCTTTTGAAACCATCCGACACCCACGCGATTTCCCCGGCGGCCCTGCGCCGGGGGATTGTTGCACGTGTTTGCCTCCGCAATGAAAGTTGGCCTTTCCGGCCTTGCCTGAGAACCCGATCCCCCGATTTTCCCGATTATGCCCTTACACGCCCTTCCGCTCACGAAAGATTCCCCATACCTTGCGATGTGTTGGGAAGCGTGCCGCCGCCGAGGCTTCGCCGGCGTGCACCTCTCGCACAATCTTTGCCACGACGCCCACGACCTCTTGGACGACCCCGCGTGGGCCGCCGAGGCACGGGCTTGGGTGGAGACATTATCGGGCAACGGACTCGAGACGTGGGTCTGGACGCACGAGTTTCACCGTCCGCCGGAGCATCTGATCGATGCCGACAACCGGTTCCTCTTTGACGAAGGCGATTGGGCGGAGCACCTGCGCCGAAAATACGAAAAATTCCTCACGGAAACGCTTCCCGGCATCACCGGCCTGGTCTTCACCTTCGCGGAGACATCCTACGAGATCTACAAGGACGAACGGGTCGTCTCCCGGCATGCGGCGGCTGAACGGTTGCGGCAGCTCATGGAGGTTTTGGTGGATATCGGGCATCGGCACGGAGTGCGGATCGTGGTGCGCGATTTTGTCTACCGACTGCATGAGGTGCAATCCATGGCCGCCGCCATCAAGGGCCTTCCCCCCGAGGTGACGGTGATGAGCAAGGCGGTTCCCCACGATTGGCAGCCGTTCTATCCGCCCAATCCCATTCTCGGACAGTGCGGTGCGCGCGAGCAGTGGATGGAGTTCGACCTCGGTCTCGAATACGAAGGGCAACAGATGATGCCCTACGCCAATCTCGAACAAACCGCCGCGTGGTATCGGCACGGTCGGGAGCAGGGTATCCGCCACGTTTGCCTGCGCCTCGACCGCTACGACGGGGAAAAGGGGCAGTCCGCGCTCTCCACGCCGTGGGGACAACTCGCGCTCGACGCCTTTGCCGCGTGGGAGCGGGATGCGTCCGCCTCCGTGGAAAGCATCCACGAAAGCTGGGAGAAAGCGCACTTCCCGGGAGCGGCGGAGGCCGTGCGTCTGGCGACGGCGAGCCTGCAGAAGATGCTCTTTCCCGCGCAAAACTGGCTCGCCAATCATTGCATGCTCCCGAGATACGGGTATGGAAAATCGCATTTGGTCGACGGCAACGCGGACCGGTTGGCGACATGGACGGGCCGTCCGGAAGATGAGGCCGTGCGGAAGAACTTGAAGGAAATGCCCCGCGCCTTTCGACTTTCCCTTGAGGCGGAGGCGGCCGAGGCGCTCGACCTCTACGCGGAGGCGGACAGGCTTGTGCGGGAAAGGCTCGATCCGCATCATCCGGCGGCGCCGTGCTGGCAAGACGGATACCGCATGCTCGGCTCTTATCTGCGGCTGCTCGCCGCGTATCGAAGGGCCTTTTTCCTCCTGCGCGAACGCGAGGAAAATCCCGCCGGGGCGGAAGACCCGGAAACCATCGCCGCGGCCATCGATACCCTCGCGGCTGTCGGAGAAAGCGAAGCGCCGCATTGGAAGGGCCGTTGTTTCACGGCGATTCCCGTCTGCAAGGCCATGGGCGGCAAGAGCCCCGACGCCGGCTTTCCCGACGCCATAGTCGACAACCTCCGCGCTGTCCTCGCCTCCTTCGAATCCTCGCAATAAACAACAAATCCCCAATAAAAGATGATATCCAACTTCCAAAAAAAATCCCCCAAGCCATTTGCCGCCGCCTTGCGGTGGTTCTTTACGGCGGCGCTTTGCTGCGCCGCTTCAGCGGCCTTCGCCGACGACAACGACCACCCCTACCACCTCTCGGCCGCCTCTTACCTCGGCGACCTGAGCGATGACAATGAAGTCATGGGCGTGCGTGTCCTCGCCGACGGCACAATCGCCGTGGCCGCCCTCATCGGCGAGGCGCAGCCGAGAAACCGCGGGGCCTCCGAGCCGGTTACGCCCATCCTCCTGAACGGAGCCACGACGACCTCGCCGGGTGTTGTCCTCCGCCTCACGCAGAGCGGGCGCGAGATCCTCTCCGTCACACGACTGGCCGATGACATCCGCGACTTGGAGATCGACGTCGACGACAACCTCTACGTCGCGGCGGGATTCGGCGGGCTCCTCGTCCTCAACGCGGCGGCGGACACCCTCCTCGCGCAGCGACAGGCGGGCGATTACGTGAAGCGTGTGACAACGAGTCCGCTCCATGTCGCCACACTCGTGCCGGACAACATCAGCAACGCCCATGTCCAACCGGGCCCGGGCGACATCACCTTCTACACGCGCGGCGGACTTGATGCACAATGGACGGCGCGCGGTCTCCGCCACACACTCGACATCGCCATCGACGACGATTCCCAAACCGTCGCCCACATCGGCTGGCGGCAGGCGAGCGCATGGCAGCAGGACGGCGACGGCGTCCTCCCGGTGCAGATTTCGTATCTGCGCGGGCTGGATTTCGACGGCGCGGAAAAGTGGAAGAACTACGACTGGTCGACCAACCCGGATATCGACGGCAACCCCATGGAGTTTGATCCCGACACGGGCCTCGTCCTCATCACCAACCCGCGTTTCCTCAACTCCACGGGCCAGCCGACGGGCGAGGCGGACGCTCTTGGGCGCCCGCTCTACGGCTACCTCAACAACATGGCGGACACACGGGGCTACCGGCTGATCCGGGGGGATGACGGCTATTTCTACGGCGGCTTTGAATGCGCCGGGGGCAACCACATCTTCCGCCGCCAGGGCCAAACCGACCCCTCGTCGCCGGATTTTCGCGAAAACACACCGCGCGCAGGCGGCGATTTCTTTAATGAATTCATCAATACCGGCGCAAGCCATAAGACTTTCATCGGGCGCTACGAACCGGCCACGGGCAAGCGCGTCCTCGGCAACCAGTTCAACACCCTCCTGGAGGGATCCAGTGGTCTGAGCGCCAACGCCCTTTTCATGCGCCGGGGGGGCATGTTCGTGGACGCCGATGGTCGGCTTTACTTCGGCGGTGCCGCCGCCTCCGGCCTGCCCCTTCCGGGAAATCCCGCGCGCCCGCCCATGGAAGGCCAGATCTCCCTCGAACCCTTCGGGGTCACCACGAACGAAGGCGGGGCCTTCATCTGGGTGGTCGACAGCGACATGGCCACGCGCCTCTTCGTCGGGCGCACGGGCGCGGGATCCACGCGCTCGGTGCACGTCCGCGTGCCGACGGGACAAATCGATCCGGTGATCACATGGGGCGGCCGCGCCGCGCTCACCCGGCCCATGCACGTTTTCCAAGCCATCCAAGCCCAGCCCGGCTACGGCCAGAACGACGGTTTCTTTGCTGTTCTCGGGGGCGATCCGGCGGATGCGGCCGGCGGGCGCTTCACCTTTTCCTACGGCGGCAGCGGGGTGGACTACGTGACCTCCGGCACCACACTGCGCGGCGCGCCCCCCACCCAGCGCACCGACACCTTCGACGGCCAGGATGTGGACATCACCGAATATGCCTACAGCGAGACCCTCCCCCTCAATCCACCCGCGCCCGGCTACACCGGCCCGGCCTTCTTCGGGGGCGTGCGCGCCATGCGCGTGCTGGATGGCCCCCGCGGTTTTTCCTCCAACAGCTACTCCGGATCGGAGACGAACATCCGTATCCAAATGAGCAACACGCGTAGCCAAGCGATCTTTCTTTTCACACGTGATTCCTTCGACGGTATCGGCCCGGACGACACCCTGACCTTCGACGGTGACAGCTTCCTCATCCTCAACGAGGGCTCGGGCGGCGCCATCACCGGCGGACGCTGGGTCGTGCGCGACGGGGAAACCCTGTATGTTTCCGAAGAGGACACCGGCGACCGCATGCTTGGGTTCGACAGCTCGTTGGACAATGGAAACTGGGCCGCGCTCGACGTCGATCCGGACGATCCGCTCAATTTTGAGATCCCCGAATCCACCGTCTACGAAACGCACGTCTTCTCGGACATCACGGCCATCGGCTTTCTACAATACCGCCCCGAATTCACCGGCAGCCGCTTCACCTCGCGCTGGGACGCCTTCGAGGCCAACTTCGCCCTCAACGCGGAATTCAACGAGCCGCCCGTGCCGGTTCCCGCCGTCAGCCCGGTCGGTATCCTCACGGCACCGGCCACGGTGAGTTTCGATGCTTCCGCTTCCTTTGATCCTGACGGCGAGATCACATTTGTGCGCTGGACATCCGGCGACGGCACAGGCACGGCGGGTAACTTCTTCGAGCACACCTACGTGGCTGCCGGTAACTACACGAGCACTCTGCGTGTTTGGGACGACGAACAACTCGACGTCACGGCGGAAACCATCGTCTCCGTGACCAGTCCCAACACCCCGCGCCCGGACCGGGTCATCGCCTCCTTCGGCGGCAGTTTGCGCAGCTCCAATTTCCGCTATGGAGGAAACGATACCATCGCCCTCGACCTCACGGGCAACGGCGAACTTGACGACATCCGCCGCGGCACGCCCTTTGATGAAGACATCGTTCTATGGAACCGTATCAGCGAACGCGGCACAAAAGTCTACGGCGGCATCTGGATGACCACCCTCGGCGGCGACAACGGCTTCCAAGACCAGGGCGTCAGCAGCAGCGGCTTCAATCTTCGCATCGGGGCCTCGGCGGAAAACCCGGTCAGCGTTCACGGTGTCTTCTTTATCAAGAAGGACGACTTCCTCGGCGACGCACGCCACC
>SKLD01000358.1 GCA_007123395.1 Opitutales bacterium | reverse complement strand
TGAAGGCCGAGACATCCCCCATGCGCGCGAAGAGCTTCGCGCGCACCTTTTCCGCCGTCTCCGCGCGGGAAGAGTTGGCGAAGAGCGCTTCGAGGTCGCTCGCGTCCATGCCGAGGCACTGCGCCCGCTCCTCCCCGTAAAGAGCGCGGAAGCGGCGCACAAGCTCCTCATCGTCGCACTCGCGCGCCTGCGGATCGACCCGCACCAGAAGATGAAAGTGGTTGGACAACACACCGTAAGCCAGCAGCTCCACGCCCGAGAAGACTGCTGCCTTACGCATTGCCGCCGCCAGCGCGTCCCGCTCCGCCTCGCCCAGCAGCCCCAACTGCCGCGTCACCCGGCACACACAGTGAAACGCCGAGCGGCGGGAACTCTTTATTCTTAGATGATAAGCCATGACCTGAAGACGGTAGCTAAGCTTCTGCCCCATGCAACACAAATATTTAATTCACAATTTATATTGTATACTAATTTCAGAATTAAAATATTTGACGGTGGGGAGATTGTTGGTGGTGCTGTTGTTTAGCTGTTGCTGTGGAGCAGGGACCGCAGGGAGGTGCGGGGCGGGTCGAGGAGGCAAGCATTCCATCCGGCGGCGGCGGCACCTTCGGCGTCAGCCGGGCGGCTGTCGCCGATGTGTAGGATCTGCCGCGGAGCGAGGCCAAGGACGGATTCGGCGTGCCGGAAGATCCGTGAATCGGGCTTTTCGTATCCGATTTCACCGGAGAGGAAGCATTGTTCGAAGAACGTGTCGAGGCCGTGATCGGCAAGGACGGTGCGGAACCGGCTATCGCTGTTGCTGAGGACGGCGAGGCGGTAACCGCGTGCTTTGAGGAAATCGAGGACCTCCTCCGCGCCGTCGAGCAGACGCCACGCCCGGCCTTTGGCGAAAGCGTCGTAGGCGGCGGCAAAAGCTGGTGCGAAGAGGTTTTCGGACATGCGTGCACTGGCGCAGGCGTCGCGGAAGACCCGCTTCCAAAAGACTTCGTCCGAGGTCGGCAATGTCGTCGCGTGGCGCTGGAAGGCGGCGCGGAAATCATCTTCGATTCGGTCCGGATCCGCCGCGATACCGTGGCTGGCAAGAACCTCGGAGTAGACGGCCCCGACGGAAGGGTTTGGAGCGACCAAGGTTCCACCGACATCGAAGGTCACGGCGTGGACGGACGCCGGCAACCGGCAGAGGGATCGAATGGACATGGAAGCGGGTAGCGGGGAATCCACGTGAATGTTCTCACACGCCGGGCGATTGCGCGGAGGCGGGCGTGTTTGCGACGGCTATTGTGTAAAGGGAGGCAGTGTTGTGCCGGTAGATCCGTTCCTTGCGGGCATGCACGAGCTTCAGGACTTCATGAATCTCACGTTGAAACGCAGAAGCTGATTTATGCCGGATTTCTCACCCGAGGATGGCGGCGAGGATGTCGGTTTTGACGGGTTTTTCATGGGTGACTTTTTCGATACGGAGGCGTCGGTTGCCTCCGGGGGTCTCCCATTCAATTTCATCGCCTTCGGCAAAGCCGAGGATGCCGGTGCCGACAGGGGCAATGATGGAAAGGCGCTGACGGGCCGGATCGGCGTGTTCGGGGAGGGTGAGGACCCATTCTTCGACTTCGTCGGTTTCGAGGTCGCGGAGCATTACACGCGAGTGGAGGGCGACGATTTCAGGGGGCAAGTCCGCACTGTCGACAACGGTGGCGCGGTCGAGTTCGCCCTTCAATTTCTGCAGGGACCCCGGGGCTACCTTAACGGCGCGGAGGCGCGCGGCGACAAGTTTTTGAAGCAGGTCGAGGTCTTCGCGGGTGATGAAGATTGGTTTCATGGGATTGTTATCCTTTCGTTATGTGTTTTGGTGGTTTGGAAAATCCGATTCAGGCTGTGCACGGGGGACGGAAGGACAGCAAAGCGAGACCATCGACCGGAATCATCTCCATACTGCGATTTGCAGAGGGACGTGCTCCGGCGTTTCCCGCC
The DNA here is from genome assembly GCA_007123395.1 of Opitutales bacterium. Taxonomy (GTDB): domain Bacteria; phylum Verrucomicrobiota; class Verrucomicrobiia; order Opitutales; family Oceanipulchritudinaceae; genus SLLG01. Next base: position 3,228 of record SKLD01000358.1, on the reverse strand, counting down.
GGATGCCGCCCGTTCGCCGGGCGCAACCCGCGGTTAACCGGAACACCCGGTAAAGCCGCAATCTTCGCGGAGATATATCCTGCAGGGCGGCTTCAAAAATGTGTGGGTGACGGTTTTGAGGTTCATTACCTTAGTTTCCATGTAATTTGCCCCCAACTATTCGATTTGTCGAGCAGAATCGTCGAAGGAGCCGCATGCTTCTTGTAGGAAAGACAAAAAAACTGTGCCGCGCGGCACAGGGGTCTTCCAAAGTAATCCCTTGTGACCCCGCTTTCGGGGTTTTGCGCGCCGTCCGCGAATCCCGTGAAGACCGCCGCTTGAGCCCTGCCCCGAGCCAACGCCTATGTTGAATGTCGGGGGATGAAGCTACTTCCACTTGCCACGTCTGCTCGCGTGTTCGAGCTTCGGCGCATGATGGAATGGCTGGGCGAGACGGGGGTGTTTCTCGGCGAAAACCCGGTGCTGCTGCTATTTGCCGTGATTGCGCTGGGTTTTTTGCTGGGTGAAGTGCGTTTTCCGGGTGGGCTGCGCTTCGGGGTGGCGGCGGTTTTGTTCGTTGGGCTCGGGGCGGGCTACCTTTGGCCGGAGACGGTTTTTCCACCGGTGATCGCGCCGCTGGGGCTGGCGCTGCTGGTGTATTGTCTTGGTTTGCAGGCGGGGCCGGGATTTTTGCGTAGTTTCCGGAGCGACGGACTGGTCTTGAGCCTTTGTCTCTTGGCATCACTCGCGGTTCTCGTGGGCGGGTGCCTCTTTTTAGTCTTCGCGCTGGGCGCACCGCCCGCGCTGGCGACGGGAATGTTCGCGGGAATCTCAACAAACACGGCGTCGCTCGGGGCGGCAGGCGAGGCCGCGCACCAGCTCGGGGCCGACGCCGATGCCGTCAACCAGATTATCCTCGGCTACGCGCTTCATTACCCAATTGGAGTCATGGCGACTCTCCTCGTTCTGCATGTGCTCGCAACGCGTTTTCCGCCGCGCGATGAAGCCCCGCGGGATGGCGGAGGTCCTCCCGTGCCGCAGACGTACGAGGTAGAGCGAACGGCGCCGGATGGTTCGCCTTGGACGGGGGCGTCTCTTGCGGAGGCATGTGAGTTGGCGCTCTCGCGCTATGAGGATGCGGAGGGGCAGATTGATTTCGTGCATCCGGAGACTGTGCTTGCGCCCGGGTGCCGTGTGGTTGCGATCGCGCGGCCGGCCGGGCACAGGAAGATGGAGGCGCTCGTCGGAAGGGTGAGCGACACGCCGCTGCAAGTGCGGTGGGAGGGCTTTGAAAAGGCGCGGTTTTTTGTCTCGCGCAAGGAGGTGGTAGGCATTCCGCTGCGCGAACTGCGGCTCGACGAGCGCGGCATCGTTATCAGCCGCATTCGTCGGGGTGACGTCGAACTGCCAGTGGCGGTGGACACGCGCCTGCAACTGGGTGACCGAGTGCGCGCGGTCATTCGCAGTGGACAAGAATCCAACGTTGCCCGCATCTTCGGCAACTCCCTCACAACATCGACGGAGAGCGGCTACATGAGCTTTGTCGTCGGGATCGTTGCGGGCATGGCCCTCGGGCTGGTGCCTTTGCCGGTGCCCTTTCTGGAATCACCCCTGCGGCTTGGCGTGGCGGGCGGCGCGCTCCTCGCCGGGCTCGTTCTTGGGGCACGCGGACGCACCGGCCCCCTCGTCTGGCACCTGCCCATCACGGTCAACCTCACACTGCGGCAGACCGGTCTGCTCTTCTTTCTCGCGGGTGCGGGTCTCCAGGCCGGAGCCGGACTCGAAGCCGCCCTTCCGCATGCCGAAGCCGTCTGGGTGCTGTGGGGCATAGGCCTCATGATACTCTCCCATGCGGTTTTCCTCGGGTTCGCCGCCGTCGCCTTCGGCGGACGCACGGGCCTGCTCCTTGGTGCCCTTTCCGCCATGCAGACCCAACCGGGCGCCCTTGTCTTCTCCCTCAGCCGGGCATCGGCCCACAGCGTCAACAGCGCCTACGCCGCCATCTACCCTCTTGCCCTCATTCTCAAGATTCTCCTTGCGCAACTCCTCGTGCTCGCGATCTGAGGGGCGCACGTTCTTGTGTGTTGCCATGGCAAAGACGAAACCCTTCCTGATCCTTCAACTCCGGCCGGAGACGGCGGCGGCGGACGAGGAGTATGCGTCGATGCTGCGGCGGGGAGGCTTGGAAGCTTCGGAGACGGTGCGGGTGCGTCTGGACAGTGAGGATCTGCCGCAGTCGCTTGCCCTTGAGGACTTCTCGGGAGTGATTGTCGGCGGCGGACCGGGTTGCGTGAGCGATCCGCCGGAGAGAAAGACGCCGGTCGAAGTGCGGATGGAGGCACAGCTCCTTGCGCTCATGCCGGTGGTGACGGCGCGGGATTTTCCGTTTCTGGGTTGTTGCGCGGGCATCGGCATCCTCGGGCGGCACTTGGGCGCACCGGTTTCGCGGGAGCATTACGCGGAGCCGGTGGGTGGGACGGAGTGTTGGTTGACGGGCGAGGGGCGGCGCGATCCGCTGTTGGCAGGCTTGCCGGACCGGTTTCCCGCCCTTGTCGGGCACAAGGAGGCGCTCGACGCACTGCCGCCGGGGACGGTCCACCTCGTTCGATCGCCGCGCTGTCCGTTCCAGATGATCCGCCATGGGCGCAATGTCTACGCCACGCAGTTTCATCCCGAGTCGAACGGGAACAGCTTTGAACTGCGCATCCGCATCTACGCAAACCACGGTTACTTTGATCCCGCGGAGACCGAGGATTTGATCCGCCGCGCCCACGCGGTCAACGCGGAATCATCGGGTAAGGTGCTGGCGAATTTCGTGGAGTGCTACCGTAAGGCGGCCCCGTAGCGTGGCGGTGTGCAAACCGAGACATATGCTGCTCCAGGCGGTGGCGTATTTGTGTGGGCGGCGGAGCACTTCCTGCCCAAACCCTACCCGGCGGATACTCTCCTGCGAACCCTCCGCGACGTGCTCGCGGCCGGAAGCCCCTGAGCCGCCGCACTCCTTTGCGGGATTCGCTGAGGATTTGCGTTGTCATCAAAACAAGTCAGCTTTGCCATTAGATGATCCCCGTGCCTCCGGACGGTCGCGCGGAACTCATTTCAACCGAAAGCGAAACATCTCATGGCAAGTGAAACATACGATCTTGTGGTCATCGGCGGGGGACCGGCGGGTTATGCCGCCGCCATCCGCGCGGGCCAACTCGGCAAAAAAGTGGCGTGCATCGAACTCGAGCGTGCGGGCGGCACATG
>SKLD01000265.1 GCA_007123395.1 Opitutales bacterium | reverse complement strand
AACCACCGGGGCGACGGTCACCGTCGGCATCGCGACCGAGACGCTCAAGGCGGCGAAGCTCACGGCGCTCTTTCATCAGTTCGCGCTGTTTGGCCCCGAACTCCTCCATGAGTTTCTTGCGCTCCTCCACGGATTCCGCGTCACGCAATTTACTCCGCAGTTCAGCGCGTTCTTCCCGCATGGCGTGCGCGCTTTCACGGAAGGCGTTGCGCCGCTCCGCAAGCTCCGGATCGACATCCGCGGGCGGACCACGACGGACCGGACGGTTCTCCGCGAACCATGCGTCTATGCGGGCTTGCAGGACGTCCGCCTCGGCGATGGCGTCCTCATTTTCGTTGCGCCAGACGGCGAGAGCTTCGGCGATTTCCTCGCGCGTGGCGTCTTCGCCCAACTCGCGCAGGACGGCGGCGCGCGACTGCGCCAACTCAGCCCGCAGAGCCGACAGTTCACGACGGGCGGCGAGGATTTCATTGGGAACAGCCGGGACGTCCGGACGGCCCGGTCGATACTCCCGCACGGCGTCACGGAGGTCCGCCGACAACTCATGGATGCCGGCAATTAGCTCCGCATTGTCTACACGGAACTGAGTAAGTGCAGCCATCCGCTCGTCTTCCGAAACCCCTTCGAGTGAAGCGATAAGGTCGCGGCGCTTCTCGGCGAGTTCTGCTTGGAGGTTTGCAAGCTCGGCCCGCAGGTCCGCGATGACGGGGTCAAGAATGACACCGCGCCCGGGGAAATCTTCGTCCTGCCCATGACGAGCGCCTTGGCCGAACGCAGCGGCACCGAACAGAACCGCGGCACCCAAAAGAATCGATATTAGCCTACGTGTATTCATAATAGTTTCCTTGGTTGAAGTGAATGTGATACCCATACGCCCGTAACGGCGCAACCTGTGTGCCAATTGTTGCCGCAGGATCGCAAATTACTAATATTGAATGGCTTAAAAATGTCCCGCCGTCAACGGAAGTCGAACTGGCGGTGACAAAGGGGAATTTTTCCCACAACTCCGGCGACAGTTCGGGAAATTCTCCCCAGCAGAATTCCGGGCACTACTCCGCCTCACGGCGCAGAAAGGCCGCCACCGCCTCGTTCGGCGGATCGTCGCGAAGCACTGAAGGGCTGCCGAGGGCCGTCGCCCGCTTCTGCTCCGCGTCGAGGAAGAGTGCGCGGTCCGCGAGAGTGAAGAGGCTCTCCAACTCATGCGTGACGAGAACCACCGTCGTTCCAAGGCTCTCACGCAATTGGAGGATGGTCTTGTCGAGGCGCCGGGAGGTCACCGGATCGAGACCGGCGGAGGGTTCGTCGAAGAAAAGGATGTCGGGGTCGAGCGCGATGGCGCGGGCGAGGGCCGCACGCTTGCGCATGCCGCCGCTGATCTGCGCCGGATAAAAGGCTTCAAAACCGGCGAGACCGACCAACGCCAACTTGAAGGCCACGATCTGGCGGATGCGCGCGGGCTTCAGGCGGGTGTAGGTCTCCAGCGGCAGGGCGACATTCTCTGCCAAAGTCATCGAACTCCAGAGCGCGCCCTGCTGGTAAAGCACGCCGAAGCGTCGCTGTATGCGGCGGCGCTCGCTCTCCGATGCCCTCACAAAATCCTCGTCGCCGAAATGGATCGAACCCGCCGCCGGATCGCGCAAACCTATGAGGTGCTTGAGAAGCGTGCTCTTGCCGCAACCGCTTCCGCCCATGATAGCGAAGATTTCTCCCCGCTGGATCTCGAAATTCAAGTCGTCGAGGACAAGAAAATCGTCGTAGGCCAGACGCAGTCCGCTCACCCTGACCGCCGGGGCCGCTTGCTCATCGTTCGATTGCACGGTGGCTTTCATCAGATCCCCAGCGTAGCCGCCGCCCAGTCGATGATTGCGTTGCATACGATGATGAGCGTGATCCCCAAAACCACCGCGCGCGTCGCCGCGACGCCCACCGCACCCGCGCCCGACCCGCATTGAAGGCCGCGCAGACAGCCCGAAAGGGCAACGACGATGCCGAAAACGTAGCCCTTGAAGACGCCGAGCCAAAAGTCATTCGGCCCCACCACGCGGACCATTTCCTCGAAGAAAATCGGTGCCGGAATGCCGATCATGAACTCCGACACAAGGTAGCCGCCGAAGATCCCGACGGCGTTGGCGTAAACCGTAAGCAGCGGCATGGCAATGGACAGAGCGATGACCCGCGGCAAAACAAGAAATCCGTAAGGACGAATACCGAAGGTCTCCAGCGCGTCGATCTCCTCATTCACACGCATACTGCCGATCTCGGCGGCGAATCCCGCGCCCGTGCGTCCCGCCATGATCACTCCCGTCATGACCGCGCCCATCTCGCGCAACATCCCGTAGCCCACGAGGTAGGCGACGGCAAATTCCGCCGCAAACTGCCGCAGTACAACCGCCCCGAGAAACGCGATGATCAATCCAACAAGCAGGCTGATGAGCGACACAATCGGCAGTGCCGCCACCGTCACCCCGACAAAGACATCCGTGAAGTCGCGCAGCCGCATCGCGCTGCGACCGGTTACAAGTTCGCCGGTCGCGGTGATTCCCCGGCCGAAAAAGCGCAGCAAGTCCGCCGCCGAACGCAGAAACCCTACAATCGCATACCCGAAATGCTCGACCACTCCTGACGGACCGGGACGCTTGGCGTCACCGCGCGCGGGCACAGACCGGGCAATAGACAGCATTCGCGTAACGTCGCCCGGCAGCCCGTCCTCCGTGATCTCGATGCCGCCCCGCTTCCCCGCCGCCGCCAGCTCAAAGAGAAAAGCCGGCAGCGCGGAGTCATAGCGGTCCACGGCCGCACTGTCGACGCACGCCCGTGCCGCCCCCTCCGCGCGCAGCGCATCAACCACCCGGCTCACCGGAGGCAACCCCGCCTCAAGCGTCCAGACACCCGACAAAACCACGCGGTGACCGCGCGCGCCCGCCGCATCCACGGAAAAACCGGCTTGTCCGCCCCTTGGCATAGCCATAGAGCAAAGGGAACTTGCGCGGGGAGGAAAGCCCATTCTACTCATGGAACCATGGACTTCCATCAGCCCAAGGCCGTCATCTTCGATCTCGACGGCACGCTCATCGATCACTTCGGCGTCATCTACCGCTGCTACTGCCACGCTCTCGCGCGGCTCGGCCTGCCCCCCGTCAGCTTCGAAAAAGTGAAGTCCAGCGTGGGCGGTTCCATCCCCGTCACCTTCGGCAAACTCATTCCGCAGGAGCACGTCGACGAAGCCGTGCGCATCTTCCGTGCGCACCTCGAAGAAATCTGGGACGCCGAGATCACGGTCCTGCCAGGCGTATCCCCGTTCGTCCGCAGACTCCATGCCGAGGGCGTCCCCACCGCCGTCCTCACCAACAAAGAGGGCGGACACTCCCGCGCCATCCTCGAGACCGTCGGCCTCGCCCCGCATTTCGACTTCATCCTCGGTGTCCTTGACACGCCTTGGCGCAAGCCCGAGCCCGAGTTCTCCCGTGCCGCCCTCGAGCGCCTCGGCACCGCGCCGGAAGAGACATGCCTCATCGGTGACAGCCCCTACGATGTCGCCGCCGCCGACGCCGTCGGCATGATCAGTTACGGCGTCGCCACCGGCTCCCACTCCATCGACGAACTCCGCGCCACCCCGGCCCGCGCCGCCTACCCCGACGTGGCCGCCCTCGCCGCCGACGTCTTCGCCTATGATCTGCCAGCCGATCCGGGCATCCTCGTCCGCAACGGCAAACCCGCCGCCTAAGGCGCGGCGGCGGGAAAATCGTAAATTTCCCGCAAAACCGGCGCCCGCCGGGATTTGATCGTTATCCTCTTGACATATGAGGGAAAGACCCGAGACAAACGAAGGCGTCTCACCCCGGAAGCACTGGCTGTACATTCGCCTTCCGTGACCTCTCACACACTAACCAACGCCAACATTACCGTACTATGCTCAACTACATCCCCATCGGCCTCTCCGGCCTTCTTCGCCTGCTGACACTCGCCGCCCTCTGCGCTGCCGGATTCGTTTCCGCCCAAGGCATCACCGGCACATGGCATGTGAACGGTTTCGACTTCGGCGCGGAGACCGACAGTACTCGCGCGGACTCCTTCAGCGGCACGCTGGACATCTCTTCAACCGGCGAAGCAATCCCTTGGATCCCGGCGGAGTAATCCAAGGCAACCGGCAATCAACTCCCCCCGCCCCAAAACAAGGCCGGACGCACCGCAATGATAGAAGGCCGGCTCATCCGGATGGGCCATAAAATCTCCCGAAAACCGAATCATTCTTACTCTCAAAGTTTTAATGCCAGCCATCAACAAAAGAGCCTCTTAAATGATACGTCGCTAAATGTATTTTCAGGCATCAGTTAATTCCAAATAAAATCTCTCTTAGCATAGGGTTCATTTCTGCGGAAAAATAAATGCCAGCCATTTAGAAAATTTCGCAACCGCACAGCGATAGAAGCTGCCTGCTATGGTTACCAAATCCGTCCCCAGTAGACCTTTAGGTAGCGGCTTTCCGGGCAATTGGAGAAGACAGGGTGGTCCCCGCCGGGACCGGTAAGGTCGAGGTATTGCATGCGCCTCCCCGCGCGGTGCACACCGCGGGTGACAGCACGCTCGAAGTCCCCCGGTGCGAGCAGACCGGAGCAGGAACAAGTGACCAGAAGTCCGCCCGGCTTCACGAGGGAAGCGCCGAGGTTGTTGAGGTCTTCGTATTTGCGGATGCCCTCGCGGTCCGTATCGCGGGAGAGGATGAGCTTGGGCGGGTCGAGGAGCACGACATCCCAGGTTTCACCGTTGCGCTGCATCTGCCGGCCGTAAGCAAAGGCGTCAGCGTGCACAAACTTGATGCGCGCCTGATTGAGGTTGGCGTTACGCTTGGCCTGGGCGACGGCCTTTTCGTCGAGGTCGACCGCCGTCACCTCTTCCGCCGCGCCCCCGACTTTGGCGGCCAGCGAAAAGCCGCCGGTGTAGCAGCAGAGGTCGAGGACACGCTTGCCCGCCGTGCGAAGCGCCAGTCTCGCGCGGTTCTCCCGCTGGTCACAGAAAAAGCCAGTTTTGTGCCCCCGCTCGAAATCCACCTCGTAGCGGACCCCGTTCTCCACAATCTTGACCTTTTCCGCGCCGCCTTCGGAGGGAACTTCGCGGATATCGATGCCCTCCATCTTCGCGATCTCCGGATCGACATGGATGCGGTGGTGGCGCGTCGTGCCGAGAGAGCGGTGGATTT
>SKLD01000058.1 GCA_007123395.1 Opitutales bacterium | reverse complement strand
GCGGCGGGCGCGGTACGTTTTTCGCAGCGGCTTCACCTTGCCTTTGCCGCAGTTTATGCAAGAGAGGGTGAATTTGAGCGGGCATGGAAGCAATCGGTGCGGGCGCGGCGGGCGGAGCGCGCTCTCGCGGAAACAGTACGGAAGGTGCGCGAGGACGCCGGCGCGGCCTTGCTGGCCGCCGGGCACGAGGCGGGCCGTGTCGCCGCCGAGGCAACCACAGAGGGGTTTCTGGGCATGCAGGAGCGGCGATTGCGGATGCTGGGGCTCACCGTTATCGTCATGGCGGCGCTTTTGCTAATTCTTCTCTACAGCCGCTACAACGCGCAGCGGGATGCGAACCGCCTGTTGCGCGGGACGATCACGCGCGTGCGTGCGGCGGAGCGCCGGGAGAACGAGGCGAACCGGGCGAAGACCGAGTTTCTCGCGAGCATCACGCACGAGATCCGCACGCCCCTCAACGGTATCATCGGCATGGCGAGCCTCCTTGAGGAGACGCCGCTGAGCGCGGAGCAGCGGGAATCGGTGCGAACCGTGCGCGAGTGCGGGATGAGCCTTCTGAAGATGACGAATGATGTTCTCGACCTCGCCCGGATAGAGGCGGGGCGGTTTGTGCTGGAATCGTCCGGGTTCAAGCCCGCCGAGGTCCTCGGCGAAGTTTGCTCCAAGCACGCGACGGCGGCCGGTGCGAAGGGGCTCGTTTTTGAATGGGATGCGGGAAATCTGCCCGACTTTGCGGAGGGCGACGCTAAACGGCTTGCCCAAGTGCTCGACGAGTTGCTGGACAATGCGGTCAAGTTTACGCCGAAAGGCGGAGTCCGTGTCAGCGCTTCAGCCACCATTGAAGGTCCGGATTCCGTCCTTCTTCGTTTCGAGATTCATGATACGGGGATCGGGCTGAGTGCGGACGGGAGGGAGAGGATTTTCGACGCGTTCTGTCAGTTGGACGAGTCGGACACGCGCAACTACGGCGGCACAGGCATCGGGCTCGCGCTCAGCCAACGGCTGGCGGCTCTCATGGACGGGGGTCTGACGGTGGAGAGCGAGCCGGGAAAGGGCAGTTGCTTTACGCTCACGGTTCGCGCAAAGCGTGTTGCGACGCGGGAGGGCGCGGAGGACGCGGCGGCGGAATCGGCGGTGCATGGACTCCGGGTGCTTGCCTATGATCCGAAGCTCGGACGCTTGCGCGGTCTCATTGCCGCGCTGCGCGGACACGGCGCGGAGGTCGAGCGGGTGCATACCCTCGGGGCTCTGCGGAAGCGGTTGCGGAGGGACGCCCCCTCCATTACGATCCTCCTCCTCCTCGACGAAAACGCGGATGCCGTACTGCGGCTTGTTGCGAAGGCGTCGGAGGCGCGGGCGGAGGAAACATACTTCGTCGGAGTTGCGGAGGAGGGCGGGTTCTCCGACCAACGGAGGGTATTTGCGGCGGGGTTTGACGACTTTGTCGACCTTGGGCGCGCGGTCGATGCCTTGCCCGCCATCCTGCGGAAAGCGCGCGGCTGGCCCGGGCCAATTTCATGACTTGAACTCGTCGGCCGGGGGCCCCAATACTTTCTCACAATGTTACGAACCTTCCTCATCAGCGCTTTCCTCGCCGCGCTTTTTGTTTTTTCGGGATGCCGCAGCCGCGACCAGCTTGAGCTTTTCCGCCCCGGCGAAGTTGAGGTATGGCGCACGGCCGAACGTATTCAAGCACCTATGACTGAACCAGACCTGACAAGACCCCGCGTCGTCCTCGAGACGACGCATGGAGATATCCTCATCGAGTTCTTCGAAGAAGAAGCGCCCGTCTCGACAGAGAACTTTCTGCGTTACGTGGACGATGGCTTCTACGACGGAACGCTGTTTCACCGCGTCATTCCCGGATTCATGATCCAGGGCGGCGGTTTCGAGGCGGGAATGCGCCAGAAGGACACGCGCGATCCTATCCTCAATGAAGCTGGCAATGGCCTGCGCAACCAACGCGGCACCCTCGCCATGGCACGCACGCAGCATTTGCACAGCGCCACCTCGCAGTTTTTCATCAATGTGGCTGACAACGCCTTCCTCAACGGCGACGGCGTCACCGGCGGCTACGCGGTGTTCGCGCGGGTCGTGGACGGCATGGACGTGGTTGACCGGATTTCCTTCGTGGAGACGGGATCGGCGGGTCCGCACGATGACGTGCCTGTCTCGGATGTTGTCATCCGCGCGGCGCGCCGGGCGGACTGATCCGTGAGCGAAGAAGCGCCGCGCATCCTCCTCGAATACGGTGCGTGGCCTGCGCACCGGTTGCTTGACTGCGGGCGGGGGCGGAAGCTGGAGCAGTTCGGAGACGTGCGCCTCATCCGCGCCGAGCCCAAGGCGTGGTGGCGGCCTCGGCTTGACGCGCGGGCATGGGCTGCGGCCCATGCCGAGTTCGGCGAGGACGGGCGGTGGAAGCGGTTGCGTGACGATACGCCGGAGCGCTGGACGCTTGGCTACGAGGGACTCACGCTGGAGGCGCGCCTGACAAACGGATCGAAGCACGTGGGTGTCTTTCCCGAGCAGGAGCCGCACTGGCGCTGGATCCGGGAGCGGTTGGCGGCAAAGGCGGGCGGAGCGCCCGCGTCGGTGCTCAACCTTTTCGGCTACACAGGGGTGGCGACGCTCACGGCGGCCAAAGCGGGCGCGCAGGTTACGCATGTCGACGCTTCCAAACCTGCCCTTGCGTGGGCGCGCGAAAACCAACGGCTCTCCGGTATGGGCGAGGCCCCGGTGCGCTGGCTCTTGGACGACGCCTTCAAGTTCGTCTCGCGCGAGATCCGCAGGAGCCGCCGCTACGACGTTGTCCTCCTCGACCCGCCGAGCTTCGGGCGCGGCCCGCGGGGCGAGGTCTGGAAGGTGGAAAACCAGATCGCCGATCTCATGGATCTACTGCGCAAGCTCGTCGATCCGGATTCCGGCGCACTTGCCCTTACCCTCTACAACCTCGAAGCCGCGCCCCTTATGCTCCACAACCTCACCCGCGACGTCTTTCCGAGGGGTGCGCTGGAAGTGGGCGAGCTGGTCCTCGGCGGCGGCAGCACGCCCTCCCTTCCGCTCTCCCTCTTCGCCCGCTGGGCGGGACCGGAGGCCTGACGGTAATGGCACCCGGATGAGCGGGATGTCCGACTACGGGAAATCACCGCGAACCGGACGTAGCCAAACGCGTCAGCGTTTGGAAGGGATCGGCAAACCCCGCAAACCTCGCCGAACCCCGCTCAAAGCCTGACGGCTTGGGCTACCGATGATCGCGGCGTTGCCGGACTGGCTTGCCGTCCCGCCCGGACCTCGCTGGACGCGTTCCCCTTGGCGACGATGGGCGGCACGGAGGCACGGCCTCTACCGCCGGTGCCTCGCTGAAGCTTCAGCCTACGGCCTCTTCCGCCGCGCACGGAGGCGCGTCCACCAGCGAAACCGATCCCTCAATCCCTTCATCCAAAACCACCCATCCGCCCTCAACAATCACAAATCAACAATCAATAATCAAAAAATCGCCCATCCTCTTTCAGCGTTTCAGTGTTTCAGCTTTTCCTCCTCCCTCTGGCTCTTCGTCTACGCCCTCTCCACGCCGCTCGGCAGCGACCTCTTGCGCCGCACCGCCTGCGAGTTTCGTCGTTCCTTTGAAACAGTCCATTTCCGCGCCACTTATTTGCCATCTCGATCTCTCCTGGACGCCCGCGAGCGATTCTTGAAGACCCAAGCCAACACCGGTCGCAAACGCGATTCGATCCTCCACTCATGGAAAGAACGCCTGAGCCCCGCAGAGATCCGTCGCGTTCTCGACGCCACGGCGGAACTGCGGGAGCGGCATTATCCCCATTCCCCGTAGCGACGGAGCCCCGCCTCCGTCGGTCCTGCGGTCAAGCCGGTCGGCCCGTCCATTCCGGTGCATGCCCGTCCAAATCACCGATCCCCCCGTCGAATCTGCGCGGCGGATTCGCTACGCGCCAACTTTCCGTTCATTTTTTTTGAACAAACTGAATTTCCTGCCATGTCTTCACCCTTTTGGTGTCCGCCGGACACCCTCAGTGCAGCCCCGCTTTGTCGCGCCCGAGCGTCTTCGGCCGGATTTCCCGCCGAACCGACCAAGGGCGGCAGCGTGGGGGGAGAAGAAACGCTGAGATGCCGAAACGCTGAATATCTGAAATGGAGGTAGATTGCCTGCCGCTCTCGGATTGAATCTTTTACGTCCTTAAGCACGGAGAAAAACAGAGCTTTTTATCCGGATCCGGTGTTCTGCATCGGCTTAATCCCAGCGCCTGCCTCTCTGTGCCCTCCTGCCCTGAGCCTGTCGAAGGGCACCTGCCCTTTTATCTGGCTTGAGAACGGATCCTCTATCATGAAGATTCAACTGTCAAAGCACGCACTCACGGAAATTCACCGCCTATAAGACAGGCAAAGTAGAGAAGTATTGGGCAGTTTGACATGAAGGTTTATTACGACAGAGAAGTTGATGTCTTGCGGATTCTGCTCAGTGATCGGGAGATTACTGAAAGCGATGAGTCCCGTGCGGATGTTATTCTCGACTACGACGCCGCGGGCAATGTCGTTGGCATGGAGATTCTGAATGCCTCCAGACACACCGAACTGCCGCATGCCTGCGAGTTCGCGGTCGCATGAGATCTCTTTCCGGGTAAACAGCGGGAACGGGCTTTCCCGCAGGCACTTTACGGGTGGCAGCAGATGTAGCGGAGGCCTTCCATCCGGCGCAGCAGCGGTGTTTTTCTGAACTGCCGAGGACCGAAGAGCCAGAGGCCATCCAACCGCACCTGTCTTGAAATCTTTGCGTTCTTCGTGCCCTTGAGCGAAGCGGGCGGTAGGAAAGCAGTGGCGAGGCTTTTCCGCCGAGAGGAACCACGGATTATAAGGTTTATAAAGGATAGCCGGCTGGTGAGTGCGGCGGAGAAGCATCCGTATTGCTCGTGGAATCCGTGGTTGAAGAGTCCGGTTTGAGGTATTTTTGGAACCACGGACCATGGAAAGGCTGCCCGGCGGAACTTTTCCGTTTTTCAGCATTTCAGAATCTCAGCATTTTTCTAAGTGCGCCACCTCCTCCATTCTCCTCTCGCTTGGATCCTCGCCGCCAGCCTCCTTCTCTGGCTCGGCGCGGTATGGCAATTCCTCCGCCGCCGTTCTTCCGGCGACACGCCTTCTCCCTCTTCCCCTCCCTCTCCCGCCGGTGCCTCGCTGAAGCTTCAGCCT
>SKLD01000428.1 GCA_007123395.1 Opitutales bacterium | reverse complement strand
CAGCACCACAGTTTCGCCGACTGGCAGGTGAGCCCGCCGGTGGAAGAAGCGTTTGGGCAGGTGTTTCCCGACGCCCGCTTTGAGGCGCTGCCGCGCGACCACGGGTTCTTCCGCGCCTTCTACGCGGGCCTGCCCGATCCGGAGGTGCTTCCCGAAGCGATCCGGCCCTATGTCGTGAATGAAAAATGGCCGCAGGGCACCTATTCGACGATGGCGCTTAAGGTGGACGGCCGTCCCGCCGTCTTTGCCATGCCCATCATCGCGATGGGCTGGGGCAGCAACGATCTCGGCCAATGGAGCAACCGCATCAGCTTCCGTGTGCGCGAGAGCGCGGAGGGCCTCTCCGACCGCCTCCAGCTCGCCGCTTACGGTGGCGAGCGCTTCATCACAACGCGCGAAGACGGCCGCACCGAGACAATCTATTGCGAGGAGCGGGCGACGCCCGCATGGGTCGAGGAACCGGAGGGGCGCTGGCGCGTCTTCCGCTACTACCACAGCGAGGAGATTTCCGACTACGCCCACCGCTTCTACACACGTCTCGGCGTGAATCTCTTTGTTTGGGCACTGACGGAATGAGCACAGCGCGGACTCGTCTCCCGTGAGCGTAAGTAAAGCGTAAAATCTGCACGCCCCTCCCGAAAAGGGGGCTTTCCCGCTCGACAAAAGGGGTGTTTACCCTATTCATTCGTCTTTGTGCCACTCGCCAACGGCAATCGCTTCCGTCTCCTCGACACCACGGTGGTCCTGATGATCGCCGTGCTCCTCGGCATGATTGTCGGACCGGCGCTTCTGGAGAGGGCCGAGCACGAGCCGCCCGCCTCCGAAGGCATGCTTGCCTACGGCACCGATGCGCGTCATCTTAATAGAATGACGCTCCAACCACCGAAAACCATTCTCCTTGTCGGAAGCGAGGTAGCCTTTCTGTGGCCGGACGGGCGCGAGGACATCCTCCCCATGGAGTTCCTGCGGGCTCATTCGCCCAGCGCGGAAAACACGGGCGAGTCGGACCTCTTCGGGCGCGTGCACGGGGCTGATCCCCGCACCGAGTTTCCCGGCGTGCGCGTGGAAGGCTACGAAAAAGTGGGCAACTACGGTCTGCGCCTACTTTTTTCCGACGGACACCAGTCCGGGATTTTTTCCTTCGCCTACCTCCAGAGGCTCGGCGACGACTACGCCGCCCGCGGCACGGAGCCGACGGACGATTGAACGGACGGAGCAGGCCGGGGTCTCTCTCCGAGGTGATATGCCCGCCTGCAACAGATTCGCACTGCCCCGGCCCGCGCCGCCGCGCCGCGGAGGTATCCGGCGTCCACACCGCGTTTGACACCGTCGCGCGTCTAGCGCAGTGTAGACTTCATACAAACTGTCGGTGATCTTCAACTTTATGTCGTCAATGAAATCGATTCGTCTCAACTCCTCCGCTTCTTTCCTCTGCATTCTTGCCGCGCTCGTGCTCGCCGCGCCAGCGACCGCCCAGCATCTCAGAGTCACCGGCGGCGACCGCGACCGCCTCAAGCGCGAGACGCTCACGGCCATCGAATACATCCAAGGTTACCACTACACGCAGAAGCGCTTCGCCGACCTCGAGCCGCGCGAGATTCTCGTCAACTACCTGCGCGATATCGACGGTTCGCGCCTCTTCCTTCTGCAGGATGACAAAGATTTCATCCTTCAGCGCTTCGAGCATACCCTAAAGCCGACCTACCTTTCGACGGGCGACCTCTTCCCCGCTTTCGAGATTTTCAATGTCTTCCTCGACCGCGTGCATGACCGGCTCGACTGGGTGGAGAATCGCCTCACTGAGGACTTCGACTTCGAAGCGGAGGCCGTCTTCACGCCGGACCGTCGTGAAGCAGATTGGCCCGCCGACGAGGAGGAGGCCGACCGCCTCTGGGAAAAGCGCCTCACCCATGAACTCATCGCGGAAATGCTCGAGGAAGAGACCCTCGAAAGCGCGAAGGAGCGTGTGGGCCGCCGCTACGAGCGCATGCGCCGCCACTTCGAAGGAATGGAAATCCACTCTGTGCAGGAGGCCTTTCTGACCTCCATGGCGCAAATTTACGATCCGCACACCAATTTCTTTTCGTGGGAATCGGCCCGCGAGTTCGACATCCAGATCCGCAACGCCCTTGTGGGTATCGGTGCGCACCTGCGCGATATCGACGGCTACTGTGTCATCGAACGGCTCCTGCCCGGCGGGCCCGCCGAAGCGAGCGGCCAAATCCACCCCGGCGACCGCATCGTCGGCGTCGCCCAAGGCAAAGACGGCGAGATGGTTGACGTCGTGGGCATGCGTCTGCGCCGCGTCGTGCAGATGATCCGCGGCGAGCCCGACACCACCGTTCGCCTCATGGTCCTGCCCGCCGACTCCGGCCGCCGCCACGAGGTTGTGATGGAGCGTGAGCGCATCGAACTCACCGCCAACCTCGCCTCCGCGCAGGTCTTTGAGGTGCCTGGCGACGACGGCAAAATCACGCCCGTCGGCGTCATCAAGCTCAACTCCTTCTATGGCGAAGAGGTGGGAGCCGCCGAAGGCACCAAGACAAGCACGAGCCGCGACGTCAAAGAACTCATCTACCGCCTCAAGGCCTACGACATCGAGGGCATCATTCTCGACCTGCGCGAGAACGGCGGCGGTCGGCTCGACGAAGCCATCGCCCTCACCGGGCTCTTCATCGACGAGGGCCCTGTGGTCATCAAACGCAATTTCCAAGGGCGCACCGAAGAGGACATGAACACCAACCCCGACCTCGCGTGGGAAGGTCCGCTCGCCGTCCTCGTCTCGCGTCAAAGCGCCTCCGCCAGCGAGATCGTCGCCGGCGCCCTGCAAAGCTACAACCGTGCCGTCGTTATCGGCGACCGCAAAACCCACGGTAAAGGCACCGTGCAGGCCCCTATCGATTTGCGCGACGCCATGCGCCGCTCGCCTTTCGGCGCCGTACCCCAAGTTGGCATGGTGAAAATCACCGTGCAGAAGTTCTACCTGCCCGACGGCAACTCTACCCAGCACCAAGGCGTCGCCGCCGATATTGCCCTGCCTAGTGTCGCCGACATCCTCGTCGAGAGCGAGGCCGACCTGCGCTACGCCCTTGAGTGGGACCAGATCGAGCCTATCAGCTTCAGGGTGCCCGAGAAAGGCTCGCGGCCCGGCGTTTTTGTGACCGACGACCTCATCGCCAAGCTGGAGGCCCGCAGCATAGAGCGCCGCGAAACCCTGCCCGAATTCGATTTTCTCAACCGCAATCTCGAATGGTTCCGCGAGCGGTACGAACGCAAGGAGTTCGTGCTCAACCTCGAAACACGCCGCGCTGAACGCGAACGCGAACGCGAACTGCGCGACGCCTTCGAGCAGGAGCGCCGCAAGCTCGGGCGCGACGTCGTCCCTTCGGAACGTATCGAACTCGCCCTCAGCCAGCGCAAACGCGAAGACCACCAAGCCCAGCTCCGCGCCAATCCTCTTCCCGACGGCGAATCACGCGTGAACCGCTATTACCAGCGCGTCTTCTACTTCGAAACAGAGCCCGACGGCGAAATCCGCGAAATTTGGGTCGAGCACTTTAACTACCACGACGCCCTCGCCCACAGTGCCGACCTCGCCAAGCGCCTCTCCGAAGAAATCGGCGAGGAAATCACCGAAGCGGAGATGGAAGCCGTCCTCACCACGCTGCGTAACGCTGACCCCGGCGCCGAATTCAACCCCATCGAACCTTTCGAGACCCTCTTCGGCGACCGTGTCGAACGTGCGGCAATAGAAGCGGCCTTGCCCGCCTTCTTCACCGCCCTCATCGAGATCGACGACACCGTCCTGCGCGACAGCGCCCTCCTCGATATCCCACTCCGCGAAAGCCTGCGCATTATCGTCGACTGGGTGGACATCGAGCGCGCCGCCGAGTCCGGCGCTGCCCTCGCCAAAGCCGCCACGCGCGAAGCCAAGAGCGAGACCGGAAAGTGAAGCATCCGCCGTCCGGGTATCCCGGGAACCCGTGAACGCGGGGAACAAGTTCTTCCACTGCCAAACACTGAAACACCTTGACTCCGGACCGAATATCTGTGTGTTTGTCTGTGTATGCCAACAAGAACTCTGTCCGTCGATGAAGAAGCCTACCGCGCGCTGGTGCGGGCGCGCAGGCACCACCGTGAATCGTTTTCGAAGGTGATCAAGCGGGCGAAGTGGGATGATGGTCCGAAGCGTTGCGGCGGTCTTCTCGCGCGGGCTGCCGGTGAAATCAGCGACGAGAGCTTGGCCGTTTTGGACGAAGCCCAAGCCACGGACGCGCCGCCCGCCGACAAATGGAGTCGCTGACCTTCGATACGACCTTCCTCATCGATTTCCAGAGGGAGCGTAAACAGCGGAAGCACGGGAGGGCGCACGTTTTTCTGGAGACGCATCGGGACAAGGGCGCTTATCTCTCGGTGATCGCTTACGGTGAGTATGCCGAAGGATTCAACTCTGCCGACGACCCCGCCTTTGTGTCCGTCGTCGAATCCTTTGAGATTGTCCCGGTCTCCCGGCGGATCGCGGCGCGTTACGGGCAAACCGCACGCGCTCTGCGGACAGACGGACGCCTCATCGGCGCGAATGATCTCTGGATCGCGGCAACCGCGCTCGAATGCGGGCTTCCGATAGTGACCGCAAACGCTGATCCCTTTCGCCGGATACCCGGTCTTGTCATCTTGCAGTATTGAGAAGCGCCCGCGCAACTGAATCGCCCGGCGAAGATGTTTGGGTGCCTGAAAAAACCCCGCGCCCGCACGATTCCAAAACTCAATCGGGCGCCGCCTTGCCCATGAGCGCACGTTGAATCGCTTCCTCATATGAGCGCGCGGGCGGCAGATCCCTCGGCGAGGTGAAGGCGAGAGCCACTTGGTCGACCGTGGTCGTGAAGGCACCGGACAAGACGAGAGGCAGACCTCCCTCCTCCGGTTCTGCGCCCAACGAGTAATGCAGGAACGTGAGACTGCCAGAAGAAGGATGGATTTCGTCGAGGTTGCCTCCAAGCCGGTCGCCGATACGCTCGTAGACGGGCGTTGGCGAAACGAAAAAGAGTCCCTTCGAGCACTTTGGCTCACGCCGCAGCACATGTCCTTTATAGATGATCTGCGGCAAAATCCGTTTATTCACGTTCTCCCAGTTGGGACTGGCTGTGCTTTTTCCCGGAAACTCCCGCCCTACTGACAAAGCCCGGAACTCCTCTCGGTAGTTGCCCGTCGTGTCGAT
>SKLD01000402.1 GCA_007123395.1 Opitutales bacterium | reverse complement strand
TCGGAGTTCATGCGCACCTTGCGGCAGCGCTACACGCGGTGGTTCAATCTCGCGCACGGGACGGCGGGGACGCTGTGGGCGGAGCGTTTCGGCAGCGTGCTCGTGCAGGACACGCCTTGGCTGGTGGGGCTGATCGCGGCCTATATTGACCTGAACGCGGTGCGGGCGGGCTTGGCGGAACTGCCCGAGAACTACCGCTGGTGCGGCTACACGGAAGCGCTTGCGGGGAACGAGACTCTCTGCCGCGCGCTCGCGGCGTGCTTTCCGGCGGCGAAGGACGCGGCGGAAGCCCTCGCGTGCTACCGTCTACTCATGTTCGGGAAGGGAACGGCTACGAAGGGCGACGGCACGGGCGCGCGGATCGATCCGGCGGCGCTGCTGGAAGCGGTGAGAAAGGGCGGGGAGCTGCATCCGCACGAGTTGTTGCGGCTGCGCGCGCGGTTTTTCACGGAGGGCCGGGCGCTGGGAACGCGTGATTGGCTGGAAGACGGTGAAGGGGCGCGTGTCCTTGCCATGCTGAAGCGCCCGCCGCCGTGCCGCCCGGTCGAGGTGCTCGAAAATGTGGATTTGGCGGTGGCGCGTTCACGGGCGGGATATTGTGCCCTTGAGCATCCAAGGGAGTGACTTCGGCCTTCCGCCGCTCAGGCAAGTGCCCGCATCCGCTCCACACAGCGCTTTAGCGCGGGGACGGGATTGGCGGGATCGGCTTCGTATTCGAGCACGGCCATGCCGTCGAAGCCGCCGTCCTCAAGCTCCCGTATGAGGGAGGAGAGATCGAGATTGCCTTCGCCCACGACGGTGTCCTGCCACTGTCCGTTGCTCTCGAAAGTGAAATCCTTGTAGTGAATGCCGGTCACGTGGCCGCGGAAGTCGCGCGCCCAATCCACCGGGTTGCCGCGTGCCGGACCGATTTGGAGGGCCCATGCGGTGTCGAGGCAGAGGCCGATTTCCGGTGAGCCGAGACCGATGAGGTGACGCATGACGTCCGGCGATCCGCCGAACATATAGCCGCCGTGCGTGTGGATGCCGACACGGATATCGTGGGCACGTGCCCATCGGCGCACCTTGGGGATTGCGTGCAGGTAGGTGTCCACTTGAAAGTGGCACGAAAGGTGGCGCGCGCCCGCCGTTGCCGCGCATTCGAACCATGCTTCCTCACGGTCGTCGCCGTTGAAAGTCTGCACGCCGATGGAGATGATCGACACGCCGCCGTCATTGTATTGACGGACGATTTCCTTCCATGCGGCAGGACTGTTGAAGTCGGCGTGCACGGCACAGACTTCGATTTTATCAAGGCCTGTCTCCCGCACCAGTCGGGCAACGGTCGGGTTGTCCTTGAACTCGCGGAAGCAGTAGCTCTGCACGCCGAAATCACGGGCGGGGGAGGGGTATGTTACGGAACTCATGGTCTATCTGTTTGTCGAGGTTGGCGGCTTGCGGCGGAGCGGCGGGGAGGCTCACTCACCGATGATGACCTCACGGCCGGAAGCGCACGAGGCGGCGATGGCATCGAGGATTTTCTGCACGGCGAGGGCTTGTTCGATTGTCACGCACAGTTCCTCGCCGTCGCAAAGGTGGTTGATGAAGTTGGTGAAGCGGCACTCGTGCGGAAAGCGGATTTCGGCACGGACGTCGTCGATGACTTCGTAGTTTTCGCGGATGGGGTTGCGGCGGAAGACGCGCGGCGGATGGGTTGTTGCGCCGGCGTCTGTGCCGAATACTTCCGCACCCATGCGGTTTCTTTCTTCGATGTGGCAGGCCCACGCGACATCCAGTCCGACGGTCGCACCGTTGCGGAATTTGATCAGGGCGGAAGCGAAATCGTCGACATTGAATTCCGTTTTCGCGCGCTCGGAAAGGCCCCAACCGCCTTCGCCGAGCCCGCGGTTGCCGAACTTTGTGTAGGTTACGCCCGAGACGGACACAGGGTCGAAGTTATCGATCACATACAGGCACACGTCGAGCATATGCACGCCGATGTCATACAGGCAGCCCGCTCCCGCCAGATCGCGGTTGCCGAACCATGTGCCGAGGCGCGGGATACCCTCGCGGCGCAGCCAAGCGGCTTTGGCATGGTAAATCTCGCCGAAGACGCCCGCTTCCGCGAGGGCGCGGATTTTCTGCGCGCCGGGTGCGAAGCGCTGGTTCATTCCCAGCGTTAAGGTCTTGCCGGTCTCGCGGGCGGCGGCGACCACCTCTTCCGCTTCGGCGAGGTTCAGCGCAAACGGTTTGTCGAGAATAACGTTTTTGCCTGCGCGTAGCGCCTCGATGGCGAAGGGAGCGTGGAAAGCGTTGGGCACCGCGATGTAGACGGCGTCGATGTCGCCGTCGGCGAAGAGGTCTTCTCGTGAGGCGTAGCGTCGCTCGATATTGTTGGCCTCGCAGAGCTCGCGGAGGCGGTCCGCGTTGAGGTCGTGGGCCGCCAGCACCCGCGCCCGCGGGTGTTGGCATACTTTTTCAGCACTGTAGACCGATACCTGGCCCGCGCCGACGAATCCGAAGTTCAGCTTTTCCATGGAAAGCGGAGAGGTTCGGAGGAAACCCGGAAGAACTCCAGCCCGGAGTAGTGCGGACGGCAGCTTTTCTGTTTCGTCCGCCGGTGCCCGGCACGCTTGCCAAAAGGCGGCACGGACGCACAGCATGGGTGGAAAGAACCGGGAAGGCGTGTATTTGACTGTCCCGGGCCAACCGCATGATGAGCCGAATCGATAGGTATGTCTTCCGGGAGTGGGCGAAGGTGTTTGCGCTCACGCTTCTGGCTGTGAAAGGGTTGCTCGTCCTCGACGACGTCCAGAGCAATCTGCCCGACCTGCTCGAGTTTGGCGCGGGGGCGGATGATATCCTCCGCTACTATGCACTTACGCTGCCAACCTACCTGCCTCACGTTATCCCGCTAAGCGTTCTTGTGTCGCTCCTCTTCGCTCTTGGCCAATTGCACCGCTATCACGAGATCACCGCGATGCGCTGCGCGGGACTCGGTCTCTTCCGCATCACCCGCTCGCTCTGGGCGGCAGGAGCCTTTCTCGCCCTCCTGCTGTTTTATCTCAACGCCGACTGGATCCCGAGCGCTGTCGAGGGCTCGCGCACGCTGCGGGAGAACCTCCGCTACGACCGGGAGGTCGACTTCGCGGCGACGGATGACTTCGGCATCATTCATAATCTCACCTTTTATAACCATGCCGAGGGGAGGCTCTGGTTTGTGAACCGCTTCAGCGAGCGGACCTACCGTGCCTATGGCGTTACGATTTCGGAGATCCGCGACTCGGGCGCACGGGAGGTCCGGCGTATTGTCGCAAACGAAGGCTATTTCGATGATATCGCGGGGATCTGGGTGCTTTTGCGCGGGCGCGAGACCCTTTTTTCCGAAGAAACGGGGGATCCTGTGCGGAGTTTGGCCTTTGAAGAAAAGGTACTGCCCGATTTCACGGAGGATCCGGAGTTGATGAAGTTTCTTGAGAAGCGCCCGCGCGACCTTTCCTTTTTCGAGTTACAGCGCATCATTACGACCCTTTCGCCGGAGGAAGACGCACGAGTGGCCGACTACGCCCGCCAATACTATGAAATCCTCTTCAACCCGCTCGGTGTCCTCATCATCGTCGCGCTTGCCATTCCGTTTTCCGTCTCCGGGGTCCGCACCAATCCGATGGTGGGCGTCTCAAAGTCGCTTGGGCTCTTCGTGATCTACTACCTCGCCGTGAACACCTCGCGGTTTCTCGGCACGGATTACCTTTCGCCCATGCACTCCGCCCTTTTGCCCAACCTCATCATGCTTGCTGTCGCGGGCTATTTCTTCTGGAGGGCGACACGTCCCACATGATCCATGAACCGACCGGTCCTCAAACTCAGGCGGTGTCCGCGCCGGCCCCGCGTCCTCGACGGCCATCCATGGGTCTTCGCCGGAGAGGTGGAGCGCCCGCCGCAGGACGCCGCCGACGGGCACGCCGCCGATCTCGTCGACCCGCGCGGCCGGTCCCTCGGCTCGGGCATCTACAACAGCCGCTCCAAGATCGTCTGGCGCCGCTTTGCGCGCGACAACGGCGCCGCATGGGATGAGGAAGCGGTTTGCGGGCGCATCGACGCCGCCGTCGCGCGCCGGGATCCCTCCGCACGGTTCTGCCGCCTTGTTTGGTCGGAGGCGGATGACTTGCCCGGCTTGGTTGTGGACCGCTACGACGATGTCCTCGTGCTCCAGGCGCTCACGCTCGGCGTTGATCGCCTGCTTGCTGAGATTGTCGGTCACCTGCGGGCTCTACCCGACGTGACGGAGGTGATCCTGCGCAACGATGC
Organism: Opitutales bacterium; assembly: GCA_007123395.1. Classification (GTDB taxonomy): domain Bacteria; phylum Verrucomicrobiota; class Verrucomicrobiia; order Opitutales; family Oceanipulchritudinaceae; genus SLLG01. Next base: position 939 of record SKLD01000402.1, on the reverse strand, counting down.
GCCCGTGCGTCGGCAGGAGGGGTTGGCAAGGGCAGTGTCCACCGTGTCCGGCGCGGCAGTGCCACCCCGTTGGTTCACCGTCGAAGGCATCGAATACCGTCTCGACCTCACCGGCGGTCAGAAGACGGGATTTTACCTCGACCAGCGCGAACAGCACCCCGCCGTCGGTGCCATGGCGGCAGGGCGGCGCGTCCTCGACGCATTCTGCCATCAGGGAGGATTCGCCCTGCACTGCGCCAAAGCAGGGGCAGCCTCCGTCCTCGCCCTCGACAGTTCCGCCGAGGCCGTCGAAGCCGCCCGCGCCAACGCCGCGCGCAACGGACTGACCATTACTGCCGAGGTCGCCAACGTTTTCGATTACTTCACGTCCCATCGCGAGGCGCGCGGACTCTTCGACCTCATTATCCTCGACCCGCCGCCCTTCGCCCGCGCCCGCTCCGCTCTCGATGGAGCCTTGCGGGGCTACAAAGAACTCAACCTCCGCGCCCTGCGCCTGCTCTCGCCGGGTGGCATCCTCGCCACCTACACCTGCTCCCAGCCCGTCGACCGCACACTCTTCCGCTCCGTCCTTGCCGACGCCGCCCGCGACGCCCGCCGCAGCGCCACCATCCTCGCCGAGCCCCGCCAGCCCGCCGACCACCCCGTGCGCCTCGACTTCCCCGAAAGCGAATACCTGCGCGGCTACCTCCTGCGCGCCCCCTGATCCCCCGTTTTTCCCCTTGCCAATTAGCCCGACTTCCCGCCCCTCTTGTATCCGTGCTCCAGACAGGTTCTACAGCCGCACGGCCGGGAAGGTCAGGTCAGCTTCCGCCCGGAGGCGGCAACGGTCGTGCGAAAGGTCGGTACGCGTCCGACGTCGGTGTGATCGCCGGAAGTGCGCCGGGGTTCTGCCGTTGTGGGATCGGGCGATAAATCAGCCCGAAAACGTCGCGCGGCGGA
>SKLD01000217.1 GCA_007123395.1 Opitutales bacterium | reverse complement strand
GGCGTGATCGTGACCATTTCCTCCCTGATCTGTGCGATGGCTCCCGGTGAGTCCGTCGGATGATCGAAGAAGAAGGTCTCGATCCCCGCGTTGGAGGGCGAGCTGAAGACCCATCCGTGAAGAGCCACGGGCGGGACGTTACGGAAGCCGTTCTGCACGACAACGAGATGGGGCGGGGGCGTGCTGATGCTGATATTCCAGACTTCGGCGGCGGCGATCTCAGCAATCTCCTGAAAGATCGTAACCTGCTCCTCGAGGGTGGGGGCCGCTTGGGCGGCGAGAAACAGCTCCATGTTACGGCGCAGGGGGCTGCCCGGCTCCGGCTCGATGCCGGTGGCCTCGGGATCACCCCAAAGCCCCCCGGTGAGGAACCAGCGGGCATGGCCTGTGGCGAAGATGGCCGAAGGGTTGACGGGCGCGAAAGTGCGGGGTTCCTGCAGCGGCTGGTGTTCGCTCTCACCCGTCCAGATCGTGAAGTCGGCCGTGCCGGCCGCTCTTTTCGCGAAAAAGAGAGCACGCGCGCGTTCCCGTTGCACGGCGCGGATGCCTACGCGTGCCCAGTCGTCGATGACAAACTGCGCCGGCCCCTCGCCCGTGAAGGCGGTGAACTCCATAAAGAAAGTCAGGCGTGTGCCGTCCGGCAGGGTGCGCATGCCCTCGCGGTCGCGGTTGGTGAGGCCGAGACCGTCAAGGAGAGCGTTGGCGCGCTCGGGGTCATAGTCGATGAAACTGTACCGAAAAACTTCGCTCTCAAAGGGGGACTGGGGACCGGGATCGGGCTGCGCGGGCTCTCCCACGCCGCTGTAGAGGGCGCTGATAATGTCCTCCCGGTTGATGGCGAGGGAGAGCGCGCGGCGGAAGTCCCGTTCGCGGAGCAGATCCGCTTTTGCGGCCGTCACCGGATCGTCCGCGCGGCGCGTAAGATTCGGGGCGATAAGCCAGTCCGAACGCGTCGCAGGATACCAGTGGAGAACGTTGTAGCCTCCGGATGCGCGCCCCTCCATGAGCATCGTGTAGTCATCGAAGCGCAGGCCCCGGTCCTGCATGGAGGCGTCACCCGCCGCCGTGGCGATGGGCAGGAGGAGAGGCGCACGGACGTCGAAGAGAATACGGTCGATGTAGGGGAGTTGGTTGCCCTCCGGGTCCACTGCCCAGAAATACGGATTGCGCACAAAACTTTCGGGCGGCGTCGTGCGGTGGGTGCGCGGAATCCATGGCCACATGCGCGGATGCGCGGGATTCCGAAAATCCATCTGGCGGAAGTAGAAGGCGCGGCGGGAGTTGATCCCGGCGGCGCGCATACCCGCTTCGATGATTTCATCGTCCCCGAACTCCGGATGGAACTGTTTGAGGAAATGGCGGGGGGCGAAGGTAACCCGCCCGTCGGCGAGGCGGGCGAGAAAGGCACCATAGGGCCCGGGGAACTCAAAGCGCACGGTATAACGATCCACCTTCACTACCCGGCCCGGCTCTCCCCGCACCGCCATCCATGAGGGCGGGGCGCGGTCGAGTGTGAGGCGCTCCTTTTCCCACCAATAGATGAAGTCGTCCGCCGTGAAGGGATGGCCGTCCGACCAGCGGGCCCCTTCACGGAGATAAAAGGTCCACTCGCTGCGGTCTTCGTTGGTGGACCAGCCCCGCGCCAAGTGGGGGCGGATGGGGTAACCCATGGGGGACCAGCGCACGAGGCCCGCGCCTGAGAGGCGGTTTTGGATGATATTGGAATCGCCCATGGAACTGGAAAGGCGCATCCATGTGCCTCCATAGTTACCAATCGCTTCAAAGCCTTCGAGGACGAGCGGCTGCGACCCGACGCGCTCCTGCACGGGCGGGAGACGCTCTTCTTCGACTAACCCCCGCAAAATCGGGGACTCACCGCGCGGCCACCAAGGCGCCGCTTCGCCCTCGCTGTAGTCGACGTCCCGCTGAATGACCGGCGGTTCGTCCGGCACGTTCAGTCCGGCGCGTGCCTCGGCGTAGAAAGCCGCTTCCGGCGGGGTTGGCGGGAGACCGCTGACGATGTCAGGACGCAGCATCCAGCCCCAGATAAGGAGCATAACGATCAGCCCTGCCGTCGCTCCCGTGAGCCATGCGGCCATCCCGCCCATGGGGCGCAGCTTCTCGCCCGCGGCCCATGGGGAGGGGTTCGCTTCGGCATCCGGGGGCAAACGGCTTTGTTTCGCTGACGGGCTTGGCTTCATCATTCGGGCGGATTCTCAATCCATGTATCTTTGCGGGAGGCTACCTTTCAGGCACATTTCTCAGTCTATTTCCGTCTTTGGCAAGGGCGGTTTGAGGGATTTTCACGGGCGCGGGCTCTATGCATTGAGGTTGATGTTCGTTCGATTTCACCCAAGGAAGAGAGACGAGTCCGCCGTGCGACAAACACCTTTGGTTACAACCGTTGGATCATTGCCCCGCCGCCATGCGCGAGCGAAACGAATAGCACATTCGTAACCCCGCAAGGGCCGACCCGCCATCTTGCCTGCGGCAAAGACTTTTTCAACGGTTGAAACACGAAGCTGTTGTCGCGGCGCATCCGCGATTCCAGAACTGCCGTATATTGAAAATTCTTTCTCTGCCAATTTCACTATAACCTTATGGCAGGATGCTCAACTCCTCATCCTTCTACCTTATGAACCAACTACCCATCGAATTGTTCCGAAGCCACGGATTCGCTTTGCTACAACCCATTGCGGGCGCGGCAAGCCGTTTTCTGCGGCCTCTGGTTGCCGTCCTCACCATGCTCGCCGTCAGTATGACCGTCCCGGCCGTCGGGCAGGCACAGCCTGCACCGAATGACGATGACGATGATGATGTCTACGTTCTCTCACCTTTTGAAGTGACGGCGGGTGACATTCAGGGCTACATGGCGACAAACTCGGTTTCGGGGACGCGCTTGGCCGTGCAGATCCGCGATTTGCCAATGACCTTGGATGTTTTGACGGCGCAGTTGCTTTCGGACCAAGGCGCCACCGATTTCAATTCGGCCATCACCTACTCGGCGGGTATCTTCAGCAGTTTGACAGACGCGGGCACGGGTGGGGGGGCGAATGTCGCGACCTCGGCGGAGCGCTCCCCCTCCGCCCGCGCGGGTGTGGGCAACTTCCGCAACAACGCGGTCGCCATCCGCGGTTTCAACACGCCCTTTCAGTTGCGCAACGGCTTTCGTATCGGCGGCTTCATTCCCTCGGCCAACCTCAATCTGGGCGGTCTCACCGACACGGTCAGCGTGGAGCGGATCGAGATCGTGAAGGGCCCGCAGTCGCTCTTGTACGGTCTGAGCGTGCTCTCCGGGATCGCCAATATCATCCCGAAGATGCCCTTGGACAGGCGTGAATATTCTTTCCGGACGACCGTCGGCTCGTATGACCGTCTGCGCTTTGAAGCGGACGCCACAGGGCCGCTTGCGGAAAACCTCAGCTACCGCTTTTTCGCCGCCCTTGACGACCGGGGCAGCCGGGTGGATTTCCGCGAAACCTCCATCCGCTACTATGCACTGCAACTGCGGCAGTATTTCCTTGAACGGCGGCTGCGGCTCTTCGCCGAGGTGAAGTACGGCACCCAGCGGGAGAGCGGCATCGGCTCAAGGAGTGTGCGGGATACCTACGAGCAAGCTCCCGCCATCAATATCTGGAATTTCCGCAATGAATTCGGGGAGTTCGTTGATTGGCAACGCGATCCGAACTTCGGCAACAAAGAGGACGACCGCAGCTACAACTTAGGCGGGCCGGATCCCTATTACCACCGCAAGGAAACCAACCTGTTGTTCGATGTGGAGTTCAAGCCGCTGCGAAACCACAATTTCTGGATTAAGTCCGGTGTCCTCTACGGCAAGCAGGACATCGACGAGCGTTCCTTGGTCGTGAGCACGCGGACAAATGCGGCGGGCCGCGGCAATTACTACGATCTTCTGCGCATAGCGCCTACTTCCGAGATCTCCTTCAATGACATTTACGACAATCCCGGTGTCGTTTCGATCTTGCGCAATCCGGATCCCGATTCGGGTTTGCGCATGTTTCCGCGCGACCAAGCCTATCCGGGCGTGCTCGTGAACGCGGCCGACGTTCCCCGCGACAGCCTCTCGGCCCGGGACGACTACAAGTCCATCAACTACCACTTCCGGCGGCGCCCGATGGACGCGACCAACCTGCAGGTGCGCAACGAGGCGACCTACATTTTCCGCACGCCGTGGTTTTTCAGCGATGAGGCCCGCCACTCCCTTCTCCTCGGACGCCTCGACTTGCAGGATACGGTGGATTACGTTACGGGCGGAGATTCCTTTGGCGAGATTGACTGGGGCCTTGAACCGGGGCGTTTCCCGGAGCCCTTCCACATGAACCCGCTGAATCGCCGCAGTGTCCTCGACACCACCCCGATCCGCTACGAAGGCCAGGCGTTTCCGCAAGGCGGCACCAGCCGGCAGATCAAGACGTGGTTCACCGGTCACTATTTTGCCTACAACGGGTCGCTCTTCAACGAACGCGTGAACCTGATCCTCGGTGTGCGCCGTGACCGCTACCAGGTGTGGGAGGGAATATACGACCGCATTCACTGGCGCGATCCCTCCTACCGCCCCGGCGATTCGCGCACGCAGGAAGATCTCTTTGGTCAGTTCAACCCGGAATGGGATCCGTTCAACCCGATTGTCAACGTGGGTGCGCCGGAGGCCTCGGGTGGATTCAACGGATACAACTTCGAGACCGCGCAGGTGGAGAACACGAAGATGGGGGCGCTGAGCTACCGTTTCAGCGATCACCTCAGCGGCTACCTCATGTATGGCGAGGGCATCTCGCCCAACACCGGCCTGAAAGACGGTGCATGGGAGGCCATCGAGGCCGAGCGCACTTCGAGTCACGAGATCGGCATCAAGTTCGATTTGCTGGACCGGCGCATCTCCGGCTCGGCCGCGCTGTGGCGCATCCGCCGGTCCAACGTGATCTGGCAGACGACGTTCGCGCCCTTCCCGGGCGCGTGGATCGGCGGTCCTTACCATGTCGAGCGCAGGGCAGCCGGCAACCCCGCCAATGAAGAGCGTTTCTTCAACCCGAATTTACGGTCGGACACGCCCGGAGAGTCCTTCCCCAACGACCCCGAGATTTCCTATTGGGTGAACGCCGCATATCTCGATGAACTCGGGGTTTCCTACAGACGGGTGCCGAATCCCGAGACACGCACCTTCGACTATCCCGAGGGAATTCTCGCGGTGGGCTCGCCCACGGCGACCGGCGC
>SKLD01000273.1 GCA_007123395.1 Opitutales bacterium | reverse complement strand
GCCCTGAACATCGATCCCGAAGCGGCGGCGGCAGCCTACCGGGAGACGGTTGTCGGCCCGATGCGCGGCATTCTTCCCGAGGCGGCGCTCCGCGCGATGGAGGAGCAACTCTCGGGCGCGTGCACAATGGAGATTGCCGCCTTCGACGAGTTCACCGCGTTTCTCAGCGGGGAGGGCGCGGACGGCTTTGATCACATCGTTTTTGATACAGCGCCGACCGGGCACACCCTCCGCCTCATGGCCCTTTCGCAGGCGTGGACGACCTTTTTCAATGAGAATACGAGCGGCAACTCCTGCCTCGGTCCGCTCGCGGGCTTGGAGAAGCAGCGTTCGCTCTATGCGGAAGCCGTCGAGGTGCTGAAGGACGCGGAGAGAACCCGCGTTATCCTCGTGAGCCGGGCGCAGCGGGCCGCGCTCAAGGAAGCGCGCCGCACATGGCGGGAGTTGGGCGACCTCGGCATTGGCAACCAGTGCCTCGCCCTCAACGGCTGGTTCGAGCCGGTCTATGCGGACGATCCCGTCTCGCGTCACTGGATGGAGCGGCAGAGCCGGGCGGTTGACGGCGAAAGCGGGTTTCTGCGCTCCCTTCCGCTCTACCGCGCGCCTTTGCTCCCGTCCAACTTGATTGGTCTGGATGTGCTGCGGGCGTTTTTCCGGGAGCCGGAGCCCGCCGCCGGAGCCGCTCCTGCGGATGGAACCGACGAATCCGTGCCGACCTTGCCCGGGATCGATGATTTGGCCGACCGCCTCGCGCCAAAAGGGCGCGGCGTCATCCTCACCATGGGGAAGGGCGGGGTGGGGAAGACGACCGTCGCCGCCGCCCTCGGCCTTGCCCTTGCCGAACGCGGGGCCAACGTTCGGCTCTCCACGACCGATCCGGCGGCGCATCTGGCGGACGCCTTCGGCAAAACCGAAGGCGGGTTGGAAATCGAGCGCATTGATCCCAAGGAGGAAACAGCGGCCTACGTCAAAGAAGTCCTCGCGCAGCAGCCTGCCGATATGGATACCGACAGCCGGGCCCTCCTCGAAGAAGACCTGCGCTCCCCCTGCACTGAGGAGATCGCGGTGTTCCGTGCTTTTGCGCGCACTGTCGCAAAAGGGGAGGACGGCTTTGTCGTCCTCGACACCGCGCCCACCGGGCACACGCTCCTCTTGCTCGATGCCACGCAGTCCTACCACCGCGAGCTGGGCCGCCAGAGCCGGACGACCAAGCACTCGGAAGCCATTGAAAAACTCCTCCCGCGCCTGCGCGACCCCGGCTTCACTCGCGTCTTGCTCGTCACCTTGCCGGAAGCGACCCCTGTGCATGAGGCCGCCGCTCTGCAGGCCGACCTGCGCCGTGCGGAAATCGAACCGCATACGTGGATTATTAATCAAAGTATGGCCGAAGTGGATACACGCGAGCCCGTTCTCGCCGCCCGCGGCCGCGCCGAAATCCGCTACATCCGCGAAGTCCTCGACACCCACGCCGCCGGTCCCGTCCACAGCATTCCGTGGAGCACCGTCGAACCAGTGGGCACCGAAGGGCTCAAAGCCCTTTCCCAAAACGAACGAAAGGAGTTGGCCCGATGAAGGAGGAGATATTGGAGGGCGCACCTCCGCGTGCGCCGGGGACCGCTGGGAGACGCTCCATTTCCTCCATTTCGCCGCCCCAACCGGCGCACACAGAGGTGCGCCCTCCAGCGCCATCAATACACCCCTCCAAACTTCCCTCTTAACCAACACCCAACAACCAACAACCAACAACCAACCCATGACCACCTACGTCTACGAAACGATTCCCTCCAAGGAGGGCGAGGAGCCGGCGTTCTTCGAGATCCGGCAAAGCATGAACGAGGCCCCGCTCGAGAAGCATCCCGAGACGGGCCAACCCATACGCCGCGTCATCCTCGGCGGCTACGGGCTCATGAAGAAAGGAGAAAGCGCGTCCGCCGACGACTGCGGCCCAGGTTGCGGGTGCTGTTGAAGGAAGTGCGCAGCGGATTATGGAATGGGGTATTTTGGAGCCTGTGTTCATATGGCAATCCCGTCGGTGTACGCGGAGGTGCGCCCTCCAACGCCATCGCTCCGGACTGCCATCCTTTCTTCCTCCACAATGCCTCGCTGAAGTTCCGCGGCGCACGCGGAGGTGCGCCCTCCAGAATCGACCCACTCCACGGATCCGATACTTCACTCATCCATTCCGACGAGCTTTCCAACCGCATCCGGCCTCGCTGAAGCTTCAGCCTACGGTACGCGCCGCTCCATCCCTTTTCCCTACCAATGAACAAACCGACAGTCCTCATTCTCTGCACTGGAAACTCATGCCGAAGCCACATGGCGGAAGGCATCTTGCGTCACGCCGCCGGCGACTTGATCGATGTGCATAGTGCCGGATCGAAGCCGGCCGGCTATGTGCATCCAAAGGCGGTGGAGGCGCTCGCTGAGATTGGTATCGATATTTCAGAGCACACCTCGAAGCACCTCAACGAGTTTCTCGACCGGCAGGTCGGCACCGTCATCACGGTGTGCGGCAATGCCGACCAAGCCTGCCCGGTCTTCCCCGGCCAGGTCCACCGCCACCACTGGGGCTTCGAGGATCCGCCCAAAGCCGTCCGCCCCGGTGAAAGCGAGCTGGATGCCTTCCGCCGCATCCGCGACGAAATCCGCAAGGTCTTTGAAGCCTATGCCGCCGGCTACCGTGAAGGAAGGGAAGGCGAGCGGGAGGGCTGAAGACTGAGGCCTGAAAGGCGGTAACCTGCCTGTCCGCCGTAGCCTCGTGCGATGGCGGAATCCTTTATGAAAGACAGTCCAGAATCGGGTTGATTGTCCTGAAAATCTTTAGAGCTGAAAAACAATGACAGAAGACAAGAGCACCGGAATTAGTTTTTTCGAGAAAAACCTCACCATTTGGGTTATACTATGTATGGCGGCGGGAATTTTGATCGGGAAGTACCTGCCTGCTATACCAGACTTTCTCAGTCGCTTTGAATACGCGCAGGTATCGATCCCCATTGCTGTCTTGATCTGGCTGATGATCTACCCGATGATGATGAAGGTGGATTTCACCAGCTTGAGGAATGTGGCCAAAGACCCCTCCGGCTTATATGTCACATGGGTGGTCAACTGGCTGATCAAGCCGTTTACGATGTTCGGGATTGCGGCCTTTTTCTTTTACGTGGTTTTCCGGGAATTTATTCCTGAAGAGTTGGCTCAGCAGTACCTGGCGGGCGCGGTCATCCTCGGAGCGGCGCCTTGCACGGCGATGGTATTTGTCTGGAGCCACCTCACGAAAGGGAATCCTGCCTACACGGTGGTGCAGGTCGCTTCCAATGACCTCATCATCCTCATCGCCTTCGTCCCCATCGTCGGCTTTCTCCTCGGTGTCAGCGGCATACCCATTCCGTGGGACACCCTGTTTTTCTCGGTCGTCATATTTGTCGTCATTCCGCTCGGGGCAGGTATCTTCACACGCCAGACGGTTATTCGGAAGAAGGGTTTTGATTACTTTCAGAATAAATTCATCCCGATTTTCAATGAGTTCACGATTGTGGGCCTGCTTCTTACACTGGTTTTGATATTTTCTTTTCAGGGAGATGTGATTCTAAACTCCCCGCTGCACATTCTCATGATCGCTGTGCCGCTGATCCTGCAGACCTTCCTCATTTTTTTCATCGCCTACTTCATAAGCCGGAAGATCAAGCTCTGCCACAACATCGCGGCACCCGGCGGCTTGATCGGCGCGTCGAACTTTTTCGAGTTGGCGGTGGCTGTCGCGATCACCGTCTTCGGTGCCCAGTCACCGGTGGTCCTGGTGACCATTGTCGGTGTCTTGGTCGAAGTGCCGGTCATGCTCGCCCTTGTCAAATTCGCCAACCGCACCGGTCATTGGTTTCCGCGTGTAGCGTGAGCCGCAGTGTCGGGTGGGGGCGTGCGCAGCGCGGGGCAAGGGACCGCATTGTCCGGACGCGGCGGCTGGGCGAGCAACGCGCCCTGCGCGCCCGGGTCGGACGGCAAGCCATCCGACTACGGCGGATTTCCCCTTCTTTTGCACGGGTTCACGAGTAAGAGGCCCTTGTGGAAGAAGCGCATTTTGAAAAATTATTTGACAAGATGCATGTCAATCTGTCTAATGATTGGCTGAAATGGACCTCACTTCCCTTTTAGAGCTGGACACTTTAGCGAAGACCGCGGGACGACGACTGACGGCTAGAAGATCGTTGTACGAGACTCTCCGGAGTGACAAGGGGCGTCATTTCATGGGAATTTCCGGTCCCCGCGGGGCCGGGAAGACGATTTTATTGCAGCAATTGGCAGCGGCGGAGGAGGACGGGTGCTACGTGTCGCTGGACACCCTCCCGGCGGACACCGATCTCTTCGCTCTCGTCAAAGGACTGTCGAAGCAATACGGGTTTCGCCGATTCTATTTGGACGAGGTTCATTTTCTGAAGGACGGTCTCGGAGGGCTGAAGAAAATTTACGATTTCCTTGAAGTCCGTGTGGTGTTCACCAGTTCGGTGGCCCTGCGGATGAAAGAGTCGGCGCACGATCTCGCGCGGCGGGTGCGGGTCCATCGGCTCGACTATTTTTCGTTCCGTGAGTATCTCGCTTTTTCGCATGGAATCCGTCTGCCGCGTTTGTCTGTGGATGACTTCCTGGACGATCGGATCGACCCGGCCTATTTGCGTACTGCCAACCGTTGGGAGGCGTATGTAACCGGTGGCCTGATGCCGTTTTCTCTGGACGAACCGGAGCCCATGCCGCTCTTGGAGTCCACCGTGGAGACGATCATCGCACGGGACATTCCGGCCACCCTTCGCCTGCATGTGGATGAATTGGATACGCTGCGCAGGATGATGGCCTTCGTCGGTCGTTCGGAAGTCGATGGGATCAACTACAGTTCGCTGTCGAAAAACCTTGGGATCACCAAGTATAAGGCGGAGCAGTATGTGCGCGCTTTTGAGGACGCGTTTCTTCTCCTGCCTCTGTTTCCGCGGGGAACCAACGTCCTGCGCGAACCCAAAGTCCTGTTGATGCCGCCGGTGCGATTGCTCTACCGCGGAATGGACGACGCGCGCGGCGGGTTGCGGGAAGATTTTGTGGCGCTGGCCATGCGCCAGGCGGGCATCCCTTTGCACTATCTCAAAAGCACGCGCGGACAGAAGACACCGGATTTCCATATTCCGCATGCCGGAGGGTCCGTCGTTCTGGAGGTCGGCGGAAGGGGAAAGGGCCGGACGCAGTTCAAGGGATTTCAGGCGGACCGGAAGATCGTGCTTGC
>SKLD01000220.1 GCA_007123395.1 Opitutales bacterium | reverse complement strand
TTGGCGCGGCGGAGATTCTGCGCGAGGCCGGCGACCTGCGCGATCCGGCGGAGCGCGGGCGCGTGGTGGACTTGCTGCGGGAGCGCTCGGAGGCCCGCCGCGCGGAGGCCCGTCGACGCGCCGAGGAGCGCGGCCTGCCGCTGCGGCGGGAGGACCCGGACGGGCGCGTGAAAGAGATTTTCGGATTTGATGCGGAGGACCGTCCCGTCTACCGCGAGACCCACAATCTCAACGCCGCGATCTCCGCTGCCGCCGACCTTCTGCATAACGACCCCGTGCTGCAACTGCTCGGCGCGGGCGTGACGGTGGGGGTTTGGGACGCAGGATCGGTGCGCGCCACGCACCGGGAGTTCGACGACCGGGTCACTCTCATGAACAGCGCTTCGTTGGACTTCCACGCCACGCACGTCGCCGGCACGGTGGCGGCCGCGGGGGTGACCGCCTCCGCCCGCGGCATGGCCCCGCTCGCCCGCGTCGACTCCTACGACTGGAACAATGACAAAGCGGAGATGACGTCGCGCGGCGCCGCCGGAGCAGATGAAGCAGGCGCTCTTTTTCTCTCGAATCACAGCTATGGATTTGTCGCTGGCTGGCGCTTTATGGGGGGCAACGCCAACCCCCGCTTTGTCTGGCATGGCGGCGAGAATAACAGCGTGGAGCGCAACTTCGGTGCCTACAACTGGGCGGCGCGCGACTCCGACGCCCTTGCGTATTCGGCGCCCTACTACCTCATGTTTCGCAGCGCGGGCAACGACCGCACGGAAAATCCGTCCGATGGCGACAGCGTGGCCCTCCGACCCGGCGGCTCGACCGTCACCTACAACAACTCCGTGCATCCGCCCGGCGACGGCGTCTACCGGGGCGGCTACGACACGATCAGCTTCGATGCCGTGGCGAAAAACGTGATGACCGTCGGCGCCGTCAACGATGCCGTGACCGGCGGCGTACGCGATCTTTCCAAAGCCTCTATGGCGGGCTTCTCCTCATGGGGACCGACCGACGACGGACGCATCAAGCCCGACATCGTGGCCAACGGAGTTACCCTCTACTCCACATCGTCGGGCGGCGACGCATCCTACGCCACAATGAGCGGCACGAGCATGTCGTCGCCGAGCGCCGCCGGCACCGCCGCGCTCCTCGTCGAACTCTACGGCACGCTCTTCCCCGGAGAGGCCATGCGCGCGAGCACGCTCAAGGGGCTCCTGATCCATACCGCCGACGACCTCGGCAACCCCGGTCCCGACTACCGCTTCGGTTGGGGGCTCCTCAACGGCGCGGCGGCGGCCGCCCTCATCCACGACTTCGCTGAGAATCCGCTCACCCGCCGCATCACCGAAGACACGCTCACGGCCGCCAATCCCGTCCACCGCCATGAGTTCGTGTGGGATGGCGAAACGCCCGTGCGCGCCACCCTCTCATGGACTGATCCGGCGGGCTCCGCCACAAGCGCCCACGACTCGCGGCTGCCCCACCTCGTCAACAACCTCCACCTCACCGTCGAAGGCCCGGAAGGCGAAATCTTCCATCCCTACGTCATGCCCTTTGTCGGCACATGGACGGAAGCATCCATGTCTTTGCCAGCCAGCACCGGCGTGAACAACACCGACAACGTCAACCAGGTCTTCATCGCTGAACCGCCCGCGCCCGGCGTCTACACCGCCGTCGTCACTTACACCGGTTCACTCACGAACAACCAGCAGACCTATTCACTCCTCCTCACCGCCTCGGCCAACGAAGAGCCGCCCGCGCCCCCGCTCAGCCTCTCCGCTGTCTCGCCCGGCGCCGCCCCGCGCGGCGAAGTTGTCTACCTCAGCATCGAGGGCACGGGGTTCACCGCCGAAACCACCTTTACCCTCCGCCGCGACGGTGCGCCGGACATCGAAGGAACGGACACCTTTCTCGTCAGCGGCGGCGCTTTCGTCCGCTTCGACCTCGGCGGGGCGGCAATTGGCGCATGGGACCTCGTTGCATCCCGTCCGGACGAAGAACCGGTGGTCCTCGCCGCCGCCTTGGAGGTTTTCCGTGTCCTCTGGAGCGCCTACTTTGATTTCGGGGAAACAGAAGGTTGGTTGTACGACAATGAAATCGGCGGCAACGCGTGGTCCCTCACCTCCGCGCAGAGCCATTCCCTGCCCTATGCGGTCTTCACTCCCGGCGTCTCCCAACGCTCCCTCACCCACCTAGACTCCCCCGTAATCGACATACCCGAGGACGCCACTGAACTCGAACTGCGCTTCCGGCAACGGCGCCACTTCAATGGCGATCACCACGGCGGGCAGCTCGCGTTGAGTGTCGACGGCGGCGCTTGGCTGGATGTCGAAGACTCCGCCTCGGGTGCATCGTTCACACAAAATGGGTACAACGAAGAAGTCGCAGGCGGGGGTCCCCCGTCCAACCGCAACCCCCTCGTCGGCGAGGACGCATGGACCAACAGCACCACAGAGTTCGTCGAAACCGTCGTCGCTCTTCACGACACTGTCGCCTTCGCCGGAAAGACGTTGCGGCTGCGCTGGAGCTTCGGCACCAACCAAGGCACTGCCGCCGACGGATGGTGGATCGACAGCGTGGCCCTCTTCGGCGAATGGGAGGAAGCCGCGGCCGAACCCGATAGCCTTACCCTCGAAACCCTCGTCGCGCAGTACTTTCCCGAGGCCGACATGGAAACTTTCGATACCGGTATGGACCATAACCTCAGCGGGTTCCCTACCCTCCTCGACCTCGCTTTCGGCAACGAGCCCGCCGCTTACGGCGGCTCCGTCCACCTGCCCTTGATGACGCGCGACGCCACGGGAGTCACCCTCGTCTATCCCCTCGACCGCGCCGCCGACGGCCTCATCCGCCTCTTTGTCGAGCAAAGCACCGACCTCCTCGAATGGTCCCCCGCCAATGACGGTGAAGACGGCATCACCGTCCACATCACCGAAGGCGGCTACCGTCCCGCCTCCGGCGAAGGCCCGGACGCCCTGTCCACCGTCGACCGCGTCGAAGTCTTCGCCCCCCTCAACGGCACCGCCCCCCGCTTCCTCCGCGTCAGCGCCAAGCCTGCGGAAGAGTAAAACACGGGCCTCCCGCTTCCTCTTCCTCTCCCTCTTCCTCTTCCTCTCCGGATGCACTGACGCCCAAATCGGGATCGCGCCACGCATCCGCAAGCTTCCGTGCCTCGCTGAAGCTTCAGCCTACGCTACCGTCCGACTCCGCCGAGTGTCGCACTGTAGTCCGGGTGTTCTTCAGCCCGGGACCACGAAACGGCGAACCGCGCCCGATCCCGCACGTCATAGCTCCCGCCGACGCGAAGACCCCGCGCCAAACGAACGGCAGCTCTCCGCCGCGTGTCGGGGGCTGAACCCGACTTCTACGAAATTTCCGCACCGCGCGCCGACCGGGTGCACCACCGGAGATGCCGGGCGGCTATCTTGGGGGGCGGGCACCGCCGCTAACGCATGGGCGAAGGCACGCTCCCGCACCTTGATGCGGATTTCGGCATTGGCAACAAGGACTCGCGGGGAACAGCCTCTCCTCATGCATGATTCACCCTTCCCCGCCCTTTCCATTTCGGATAAGAGCTTCGGACCCGGAACCCCGCTTGAAAACCTGCGCCGCCTCCGCGCGCACGGTTTCACCCACCTCCACTTCGCCTACAAATGGACCCAACCGGAACCTCTCGCGGAGGCGGAAATCGCCCGCTGGCAGGAAGACCTCGCGGAGAGCGGCATGCGGGTTCTCGATGTTCATGGCTGCCATCCCGAGGGCGTTCATTTCTGGTCCGGCGACGCCGCTAGGCGCAAGGAAGCCCTTGACCTTTTCCGCCACCGCCTCCGCGTGACCCACGCTCTCGGCGGAGACGCCATGGTCTACCACGTGCCCTGCCACGTGGACCCGACACCGGAAGTGCTCAAGTGGTTCATCGACGGTCTGCGTGCCGCCGAAACCACGGCGCGCGAACTCGGTATCAACGTGGCCCTCGAAAACCACTACATGGCGGAAAACGACCGCCGCGCCCTCTCCCTCGCGTTTGAGACCTTTGACGCGGACTACATCGGGTTCACCTTTGACCCGGGCCATGCGCTCTTGTCCGGCAATACAGCTTGGCTCATGGAAAACTGCGCCCCGCGTCTGCGCATCCTCCACCTCAACGACAATGACACCCGGCGCGACCACCACTGGAATCCCTTCGATCCCATGGGCAGGGCCGACTGGGCCGCCACCGCCGCGTTTATTCGCAAGAGCCCCTACCGCAAACCGCTTCAACTCGAAGTCTCGTGGCGGGAAGAACACCACGGCCGCCACGAAGTTTTTCTACAAGAAGCGCACGCCGCCGCGCGGCGGCTGCATACGGATCTCGCCGCATAGTTCTGCTTGTCGGAATTACGTCGACCCGCTGCAAAGGCCGCGACGAGTAATCACCTCCGCGGATCCTCAAGGGCACAATACCCCGCCCGCGAACGCGCCACCGCCAGATCCACGTTGTCGAGCACGTCGACCGGGCGGCACGGCGGAGGCCGCTTCATCTGCGCGAGAATACTTGCGCCTTCGCCGCGTTCCAGCCAGTCGCTGGAGCCGAGTGCCCGTCCCTCCGTGAGAAAGCGCGCCCGCAGCCGCAGCAGCTCGTGCGGCTGCAGCTCCCCGCCGTTCTTCACCGCCTCCAGCAGCGCCTCCGGATCGATGCGCGCGCCCGAGCCGTCGCCCTTCGGCCCCGCTCCCTTCCCGAACATCAGCAGACGGTAGCACGCAAGCGCCTCCGCCGGGTCCTTCGCCGCCGGAAAGCACGCGGCCAGCGCACGGCAGAGAGTCTCCTTCCCCGCCAGCGCCTCCGTGTAGCCGCACCAGCGGTAGTTCTCCGGGAGATCCGCAAGGCCCGCCCGCACTGCGTTCAGGTCGATGTAGGCCGCGATCAGCCCTACCAGCCACGGCGTATCCTGCACAAGCACGCTGCCGAAGCGCTCCGCCCACAAAGTCCCCGCCGTCCCGTGCGCGAGATTGAACCAGCGCGTGTAGCGCTGCCGCAAGGTCCGCATGAACTCCGAAATGTCGCCCATGCGACGGCGCAGCCGCTCCCTCAGGGCCTCCGCAGTCTCCGGCGGATCGTTCGCGAGCGCGTGCTTCAGCTCATCCGCATTAAGCCCGCTCCACTGCGCCCGCGACTCCCCGTAGAGCGCGCGGTAGCGTTGCACCAAGGTCGCATCGTCGCACATCCGCGCCGCCGGATCAATGCGCACAAGAATGTGGAAGTGCGTCTCCAGCACACAGTAGGTGATCAACTCCACCCCGCTGAACTCCGCCGCGCGGTGCAGCGCCGCCACCCACACCTCCCGCTGACCCTCC
>SKLD01000368.1 GCA_007123395.1 Opitutales bacterium | reverse complement strand
CGTATCGCGCGCGTCGCGTCCGCCCGGCCGACGCGCACACGCCGGGAGCATTCGTGCCGGGGGCCAAGGCCGCCCGGCTACGGCGCAATGTAGTCGGACCGGCTTGCCGTCCGATCCGACCGCGCGGTGCGCGTCCGTATTGACCGTCGCGCCCGCCCGGCGCGAAGCGCGCACGCCGGGAACGTTCGTGCCGGGGGCCAAGGCCGCCCGGCTACGGCGCAATGTAGTCGGACCGGCTTGCCGTCCGATGCGACTGTGCAATGCGCGTCCGTATCGACCGGCGCGTCCGCCCGGCCCGAAGCGCGCACGCCGGGAACGTTCGTGCCGGGGGCCAAGGCCGCCCGGCTACAGCGCAATGTAGTCGGACCGGCTTGCCGTCTGACCGACCGTGCGGTGCGCGTCCGTATCGCGCGCGTCGCGTCCGCCCGGCCGACGCGCACACGCCGGGAGCATTCGTGCCGGGGGCCAAGGCCGCCCGGCTACGGCGCAATGTAGTCGGACCGGCTTGCCGTCCAACCCGGCGGCGCGATGCGCGTTCGTATCGCCCGCGCGTCCGCCCGGCCCGACGCGCACACGTCGGGAGCCGTTGTTTGCCCACGGGAGACTCCAAATCAAAGGAGACGACCGTTTCCGTTGCCTGCCTGCCCTGTCGCGCGGAGGTGGTTTTCCCGTGCTGGGTTGGTGACGGCCGTTCGTGGGAAACAAACGAACCCTTCACGCGATGCGTTTTTCGAGGTGTTGGATGAGGGATTCGAGGAAGGCAGTGTCGGCATCGAGTTTGGCGGCCTGAGCGAGGGCTTGTTGGGTGAGTTTGCGGGCGCGTTTGCGGCTGGCGGTGATGCCGTGAAGACGGGGGTAAGTGTTTTTGGCGTGGCGGGCGTCGGCGCGGAGGGGTTTGCCGACGACGGCTTCGTCGCCGGTGGCGTCGAGGAGGTCGTCGACGATCTGGAAGGCGAGGCCGAGGGAGCGCCCCATGCGGCGGACGGTCTCGTGCGCGGTGGCGGGGGCGTCGGTGAGGACGAGGCCCATGGAGAGAGAGGCGCCGATGAGGGCGGCGGTTTTGTTGAGGTGGATGAAGTCGAGGTCTTCGGCGGAGATTTTGGTGTCTTCGGCGAGAGTGTCGGCGGCCTGTCCACCGATGAGGTGGCGGCTGTTGGCGGCTTCGCCGAGGAGGCGGGCGAGGGCGGCGGCGGTTTCGGGGCGCGGGGCGTAGGCACGGGCAAGGACGAAGAAGGCTTCGGTGAGGAGGGCGTCGCCGGCGAGGACGGCGGTGGCTTCGTCGAAGGCGACGTGGACGGTGGGCTGGCCGCGGCGCAGGGGGCTGTCGTCCATGCAGGGGAGGTCGTCGTGGACGAGAGAGTAGGTGTGGAGCATCTCGACGGCGGCGGCGGCGGGGGCGGGATTGGCGGCGGGGGTGTAGAGGTCGGCGGCGGCGAAGAGGAGGACGGGGCGCAGACGTTTGCCCCCGCTCTCGACGGCGTGGCGCATGGCGGCGTGGAGCCGTGCCGGGCGGGTGTCGGCGGCGGGCAGCCATTCGTCGAGGGCGCGTTCGGCGCGTTTGCGGTAGGCTTCGAGGCGTTCGTTGAACTGCATGGTATAACAGAGCGACCGCGGGGCAGGGCCGCTAAAATTTTGGAAAAGGAATAGAAATGCAGGGTCTGGAGCCGCTTGGCCACAGATTTTTCTTGGCTCGCGGGTGGTTGTAGCTTACATCGTCCGGTTTTCTAAATCTTTCCGTTCAACTTGTTTGCACGCTTTATATCATGCCCACTTACGAGTATCAATGCACTGACTGCGAACATGAGTTCGAGGCCTTCCAGCGCATGTCCGACGTGCCGTTGTCGGACTGCCCGGAGTGCGCCCGCCCGTCCCTGAAGCGGAAGATCGGCCTCGGGGCCGGCTTCATTTTCAAGGGCAGCGGGTTTTACGAGACGGACTTCAAGGACCGTTCCGGCTACGACAAGAAGGAGCCGGCCAAGGAGCCGGCAAAGAGCACTGACGCATCGAAGCCCGCCGCCGAGACAAAACCGGCGGCGAAAAAGGAGACGCCCGTTTCGAACGCGGCCTAAGCCGCCGCCGACGAAAGGAGAACGCCTCAAACCTCAGCCATGGCACCGAAGAAGAAAGAGGAGCGTCCGGTTGGCTTGACGACCGTCATGGTCCTCGCGGTGCTCTCCTTGTTTTTTGGGGCCGGGCTGGCCTTTGCGAGTCTCGCGACGGAAAGCGTGCGCGAGGTCAACGCGCCGCCGGCGGAGGATGAGCGCGAGCCGGGGCAGGCCTATTGGGTGAAAGGCGATCCGGGCACGGGCACGCAGCGTTGGCGCACCGTCCGCTCGGGTATCCTGACGGGATTCGAGGGCGAGGTGGTTCTGTCGGAGGGTGACCTCAACCAGTGGGCGCGCACCCAACTGACTCCGGGCACGCCGCGCTCGGGCGACGACGAAGAGGCGCGCCCGCCGACTTTGCTGGGGTTGCGCGCCACGCCGGCGGTGCCGGATTTCCGGTTTGAGAACGGGAAGCTGCATGTTGGCACGACCTTGAATGTGCGTCTGCCGGGCGGGGACCGCCGCATGGTTTATCAGGTGTCCGGGACGGTGCGGGCGACGGAGGACGGATTGCGCTTTGAGCATACGAACAGCCTGCTCGGGCGTGCACCGCTCGGGTATGTACCGGCGCTGGCGCCCCTCGTCGCGCGGGAAGTGCGCGGGCTGTTTGCCGCGCTGGAGGAGGCGGCAGAGATCGGTCCGCAGCTGCGGCGCATCGAATCGGCGAGGATTGAGGACGGGGAGTTGATCCTCGTCTTCGGTCCGGAACCGACTCCGGCACCGACGCCGGAAGAGTCGGCGGAGTCGTGAAGTCGCAGTGGTGCGCGGTCCGCCGTCCGGCGGCGGTGTGGATTTGGACGGGGTCGCTTTTTGCGGCGTGCGTCGTTGCGGATGCCGCACCGGAACGCGGTTTGCCGCCGCTCTCCGCCGCACGTGTCATCCAAGTCGGACCCGTGGGCGTGGTGTCTGCCGATGCCACCGCGCTGTTGCACACGACTGGCGTTCTCCGCGTGTGGCTGCCTCTGCTGGAGGCGGACGGGCTCTCCTTCGAAGGACGCACGGAGCGGGTGCGGCTGGTGTTGCCGCCGGAAGGAGACGGCGCGGCGGCGGGCTGGAGTGTCGAGGGCGGCATTGCCGTGCTGCGGGTGCCGTGGGGACCGGCGTTGAGCGAGGACGTGTTTTGGGATGCGCTGTCGGCGGCTGTGACGCATGCTTGGCTGCTCGAACAAGGCGTCGAAGGCGGCACTGTGCCGCACTGGATCCGCACGGGTTTGGTGGAGCAGTTGCGCGTGCATCTAAATCCGGCGCGCGGGGATTCCCTCGCCGGGCACGCGGTTTTGCCCGCGACAGAGGATCCCGGGTTTGCCGGGGTCTTCGCGGGCGGAGGTGCGGGTGGGCTGGAAGCGTATTTCCGGGCGCGGTCGTATTGGTTCTTGGAGGTCGCGCTTGCGGCGGCGGGGGATGCGGAGCGCTACGCCGGTTTCATCGCGGCGGCGAGCCGCGCGGAGGACGGTGGGCGGGGTGCTTTCCGCGCGCTTTCCGCGCTGGGCGGCGATGCCGACCGTTTTGAACTGTGGCTCGCCGTGTGCCTCGCGGAGTTCGGCGCGCGGTCGCGAGGGCCTTTTCTCACGGCGGCGGAGTCGCGGGCGCGGATCGACGCGCTGGCGCGGGCGGGTGTGCGTCGGCGGGGCGCGGCGGAGTGGGCGGACCCGCGCGGTTTGGCCGCCCTCGCGGACGATCCGGCCTTGCGCGCGTTGGCGTTGGAGCGCGGGCGCGCGGTGCGGTCGTTGCTCGGCCGGGTGCATCCTGTCTACCACAACGCGCTCTTATCGCTCGGGGTGTTCTACGAGCAGTTGCCGCTCGCGGCAGACAGGGAGGAACGGGAGCGGTGGGCCGACCGCTTCGAGGCCGACCGCTTCGAGGCCGAGGCCGTCGAACAGGCAATGGTTCGGTTGCTGCAAGACCCGTCGCCGAAGCCGTGAGGCTTTGGAAGGCTCAGTTTGTAGCCGAAGCCGTCAGGCTTTGGAACTGGATTGAAGGAGGTTTGCAGGGTTTGCCGACCCCCTCCAAACTGACGCGTTCGGCTACTTGAGGTTTTGGAGCCCGGTCGTCAGACGACCTTCTCGACCTTGCCGGCCTTGAGGGCCTTGGCGGAGACCCAGACGCGCTTCACTTGGCCGGAGGGCAGCTTGATGCGCACGCGCTGAAGGTTCGGGCGGAAGGTGCGCTTCGAGATCTTCGCGATGTGCGTGCCGATTCCGCCGCTCTTCTTGCGGATACCGCGGCGGTGGATGACACTTCCTGAGGTGCGGCTCTTGCCGGTTACGTAGCAGATTCTGGCCATGGGTCGATCAATTGGAAAACCGCCCAGACAAAGCGCCGTGCGGGGGGCGGGCAAGGAAAAAAGCGGCGGATATCCGGGTTATTTCGGCGGCACTGCCTCCGGCGGGACGGCGGCACTCAGTCTTCGGGCGGCAGTTCGAAGTCGTCGCCCGTCTTTTCGATCCATGCGCGGAGGAGTCCGCGGCAGCGCAGGCGCTGATCGCGGTAGACCTCGTTGTGGGCGAGGTTGTTCTGCTCGTATGGATCTTCGTCGAGGTTGTGGAGGAGCCAGTCGTGCCCGGGCTGGCAGACATACTTCCACTTGTCGCGGGTGACGACGCCGCGCCACGCTTTGTTGACGGAGTGGGGGTGGCGCTTGCGGGGGATCTGCTGGAGGTAGGCGGATTCCGGATCCTCGCCGACGGCTTCGCCGACGCGGGCGCGCAGGGGATCGTCGTTGCGCAGGCAGTGTCCGGCGTAGTTACGCCCGACCATCCATTCGGGGACGGGCAGCCCGCAGAGGCCGAGGGTCGTGGGGGCGATGTCGACGTGGTTGAGGACGGCGTCGCAGATGCCGGTGCGCATGCGCTCCTGCCCGCCGAGTTTGCCGACGATGAAGGGGATGCGGATGCTTTCCTCCCACGGGCTCGACTTTTCCCACTGGCCGTGGCTGCCGAGCATGTCTCCGTGGTCGGAGAAGAAGACGATCCATGTGTCCTCGTCGACGCCGAGCCGCTTGAGGCCGTCGCGGATGCGGCCGAGGTTGTGGTCGAGATTTTCGATCATGCCGCAGTAGCCGTCGATATCGAGGGCGGCTTTCTCGCGCACCCACGGAACCTGCGGCACGTTGGGGCGGAGGCGGATATTCGCGGGGTTGCGCGTGGGGTGGACGGGGTGCTCCGGGTTGGTGGGCGGCACGTAAGGGCTGTGCGGGGGCTGTACGGAGAGCACGGCGAAAAACGGCTGGTAGTGGCGCTCG
>SKLD01000262.1 GCA_007123395.1 Opitutales bacterium | reverse complement strand
CTAGGTCTCCGCTTTTTCGAGAAATGCCCGCAGACCGGCGGCGTCGGGGAAGCGCACGTGTTTCCCTTCGACCTCGAGGAGACGTGCCTCGCGCAGGCGCGCGAAGACACGGGAGAGGGTTTCGCTGGTAATGCCGAGTTGGCTGGCGAGAAGGTGTTTGGCCAACGGCAGGTCAAAGGCGGGGACGTTGTCCGGATCGGGCGCGGCCTTTTTCATCTGGCGCAGGAGCCACTGGGCGACCCGGGACTCGGCTTGCTTGAGTTTGAGATCCTCGACGGTTTCCACAAGGAAGCGCAGGTGTTGGCTCATTGAAGCGAGGATGCGTAGGGCAAGATCGGGATCGGCCTTGATCCGTTCGCGGAAGAAAGCCGTGGGCACAAGGATCACCTGGCTGTTTTCGGCGGCTTTGGCGGAGGCCGGATAGGTGTGGTTGCCCGTGATGACGACTTCCCCCAAGCTTTCTCCGGGGTAAAAGACGCGAATCACCTGTTCGCGCCCGTCCTCCGTCACGCGGTGAACGTTGATGGAGCCCGCGTGGACGACGAAGAAGCCGTCGGCGGGCGTGCCCGCGTGGAAAAGATAGGCGCCCTTCGTGACCGCGCGAAGGTGACAACCGCGGGCGAGGGCCTCCAAGGCCTCGCTGCTGATACCCGCGAAGAGCGGTGCTTTGCGAAGCGTGTGGGCCAGCATAATGCCCCGGGGATCAGCGTGATCACGTTCACGGGAGTGATGTGTCATGGCGCGGAATGTGGGTAAAAGGGCAGGGGAGAAAGGTTGCCTTGCTCCAGTGGAGAGTGAGACGTAAGTGTAAGGAAAATATGTTTCCGGTTTGACGGAGGTCAAGAGTGCCTGTCGCGGCGCGTTTTAGATTGGCGTTCATGGCGACATTACCCCAAACCGAACCATTCGTTCTCGATGTGCGTCCGATTCTCGCACGAGGGCAGGATCCGTTCACCGCGATCATGGCCGCGAAGGAGCGGCTCGACCCGGAGCAGTCGTTGCGACTGATCGCGCCGTTTGAGCCCCAACCCCTTTTTGAGGTATTCGCGGCGGATGGTTACACCGTGTGCTCGCAGCGAGTGGCCGACGACGAGTGGCACATCGTTTTCACGCCGGGCGGAGGCGAGAACGACAAGCCGCGCGAAGTCGACGCGCGGGCGCTGGAGCCACCCGGTCCCCTGCAAGCAGCCCTTCAGGCGGTCGCCGAATTGGGGCGCGGCGAGACGCTGATCCTGCGCACGCGCTTCCGTCCCGTGCATCTCTTCGAGGAACTCGACGGTGAAGGATTCGACTGGGAAACCGAAGAAGCCGCCCCGCAGCACTGGATCACCCACATTTGGCGCGTCACCGCCAATTAAAACCCGAACCCCCGAAATACCATGAACACCGATCCCACAGTCACACGCGAGCATGGGCAGCTCTCCGCCCTTGTCGCCCTTGGATTCTACATGATCGGGCTGGCCTGCCTCGTCACGGCGTCGGGCATCCTGCTCGGCTTCCCCGAGGTCCTGCGCGGCGATCCCTACCGCATCGAGGTCATCGCACTCGCAGCCCTCGCCATCCCGGGCTTCGTCGGCTCCTTCGTTTTCGGCACGTTCTATGCCGTGGCCGCGCTGCTCTCGTCGACAGGACTCTGGAGCCGGCCCCTCGCCCTCATTCATCTGGCCCTGCATGCGCTGGGGATGGGGTGGATGGTCGCGGCCTTCGGCGGCATGCCGTTCTTCGAGCGCCCGTTTCTCGGCATCGTCATCGGCGCTATGATCGTGCTCGCGGGGGTCTTTGCGCTGATCGCCAACATCACCCTCACGACCGGACAACGCAACCGCTGGGAACCCGCCCAGCTCTCCGTCGTGACTGCCCTCTTCTGGCTCGGTGTCACGGCCGCGCTTGCCGTGGGCCTTGTCATCGAGCCGTTCCGCCCCGTTCTGCGGATGGATGCGGTGCGGTTGATTGAGGCGCACGCCCAACTTGCCCTCGGTGGCTTTCTCTGGCTCGGGCTGCTCGGCACATCGCTGAAATTGCTCTCCATGTTTGTCGTGAGCAACCGCGGCCCCGGCGGCTTCTCATGGGCCGGGCTGGTCATCATCAACTGCGCCCTGCTGGGGATGATTCCCGTGCTTCTCTTTTATCCGGGCGCCCACGCCGCCTCGGTGCTCGCCGCCATCATCCTCGGAGGCAGCCTTCTCTATTTCGCCGACATGGCGCGGCTCTTCGCGGGCACCCGCAAGCGGCCCGACGCCGGGCTCCTCGCCGGACTCCTCGGCATCGCCACCGGGATCGCCGTCCTCGCGTGGATGGTTGCCGGGATGCCCGTTTGGGCGCCGGAGGGCACGAGCCTCGCCGTGCGCGAACTGGCGCGCATCCAGTTCAGCATAGCGGTCTTCGGCACATTTACCTTGGTCTTCCTCGGCATGGGCATGCGGGTCGTGCCGTTTCTTGTGTGGCGCCTGCGCTGCGCGCCGTTGGTGAGCAAGCGCCCGACACCCTCCGGGGCCGACCTCAGCAACCCCGCGGGCCGCGGCCCCGCGCTGCTCTGCCTCGCGGCGGCTTTCGCCTACCTCGCCGCCGGTCAACTGACAAACAACCCTGCCGGTGTGCAAATCGCCGTGCTCTGCCTGCTCGTCGGCACGGGATGGTTCGTCTACACTCTTTCGCCCGCCATACGCGCCTTCTTCTTCGGGCTTGATCCCATTGTGACGGCGGAACAGGCGAAAACAACTGCCGACATAAAGCGCATCGCTTCTTGACCCCCGTCAATGCAAACGGAGATCCGAACCGTTATCCTTGACCCATGAAAATGAAAACACCCGCCTCCATCCTCAACATCCTCCTCCGCGGCCCTCTCTTGGCAGCGGGAGCACTCATCGCGTTTACGCCCGCCGCGCTGGCGTGCGACGCCTGCAACCTCAACTTCGCCGACGATGTGATCTCCGGCCAGCGGGCGGAGACCTCCACCGGCCGCGACCTCCGGCGCGCCATGGAAAACCAACGCAACCTGCCCATCGAGGGCTTCTCCAACCGCGCCCTTGTCGACGCGCAGAACGCCAAGCTCGACGAGGCGGGCGGCGCGCGCCCCGTCCTTGCCTCGGAATCCGCCGAGACCCCGCGCGGCGTCGCCACGCGCGAGACCGCCGACACCGGCATCAACGCTGTGCGTCCGGTTTCCGCCGCGCCCCGCGTGCGCCCGCCGGAGGGTCGCCCCCTCCCTGATTTCATGGAAGGTGCCGATTTCATCGAAATCCTCGAACGCGACTACGCCCTGCCGACGCGCCCGTACTCCACTGTGCCGCAGGACGCTCCCGTGGATCACAAAGTGTCCATCCGCCTCCACGAAGGGAAGACCTACATCGGCAACGGCGTCGTCTACGATGGGTTTCTCGTCGATGGCAAAATCCCCGGCCCAACGATCATCGTCGACGAAGGCGATGTCGTGGAATTCGAAGTCGTCAACTCCGGCAATATCCCGCACGGCGCCTCCATCCACTCGGCCTACACACAGACGTCCAAATACGTCGGCAGCATCGGCCCGCGCGAGACCAAGTCGGTTGTGTTCCGCGCCATGACGCCAGGCGTTTACATGTATCATTGCGCCCCCGGCGGCCACGCCATCCCCATGCACGTGCTCGGCGGCCAATACGGCATGATGGTCGTGCGGCCGGCCCCCGGTAGCTTCCAACTGGAAAAGGAACTCGGCCACGAGCCCGATCTCGAACTCTTCCTCCTCCAGCACGAACTCTACGCCTCCGGCAAACAAGCGATCAAAGGCGACGCCGACTACACGATGTTCAACGGTCGGCTCTTCCGCTACGTCGAGGAACCCATCGTCACGCGCCCCGGCGATTACGTGCGGATCAACTTCCTCAACGTCGGCCCCAATCTTCTTTCCACCTTCCACATCGTTGGCATTATCTGGGACTACATCTATTGGCAGGGACACCCCGAGGGCATGCTTCCAGGCGGGCAAACGGTCACCGCCGGTCCTTCCGACTCCTTTGTCATCGAATTCCGCATGCCCCCCGACGAGGGCGCCTACACGATGCTCACGCACGCTGTGGGTTCGGCCAGCCGAGGCGCCATCGGGCTGCTTGTCGTTGACGGATCCGCCGAGACCGAACCGCACCGCAAGATCCTCGCCGACGGGCCGGACTTCAGCGAAGCGGAAATGCGCGGCTACCTTTCCGACGCCGCGCGCGTGATTTCCCCCTTCGGCATCGGCACGCACCCGGTCGACCGCCCCGTCGTCTTCGGCCCGGAGAGCGACGAAGTGCATGTTTCCATCATTGGCAACGCCTTCTACCCGAAGGTTGTGCAGATCGCCCCCGGAACGAAGGTCACATGGACCAATGAAGACGCCTTCACGTATTTGGCCGGCGAATACTCCGGCATCCACAACGCCGCCGCCATAAGCCAGCCCGAGGAAGACGAAGAAGGCTTCGCCACCCCGCTCCTCGCGCATGCCGAGAGCTACAGCCACGTCTTCGAGTTCGAGGGCGAATACGACTACATCTGCACGCCCCACCCCTACATGAAGGGGCGGATCATCGTCAAGGAGCCGGACTACACACTTTCCGGCGGGGTCGCCGCGACGCGCCTCGGCGGCTGGGTCTTGCCCCTCCTCGGTCTCTGCCTCGTCCTCTCCACCGCCGCCTTCGCCTTTCGCCGCACGAAAGGCGCGGAATGAGGCTGATGGCGCTCCCGCTTAAGCCCTGTATCGCGCGGGCAGAGCCCGCTTTGGAATGCGGTAATCCATCACCGCCCTTGCCGCGCGAGGGGTGCCGATGAACCGCAAACGAACTTCAAACATCCAATGAACATGAACCAACCTATCCTCAAAATCCTCCTCGTTATCGGCGCGGCCGCCCTTCTCTTCGGGTGCGGCCGTGACAATGGCGCGACGACTGACGCGGACGAGCCCGTGACGGAAATAACCATCACGGGCGACGACCGAATGCGCTTCGCGCCGACGCGCTTCACCGTGCGGGCGGGTGAGACCATCACGCTCATGATCGACAACATCGGGCGCATGCCCAAGGAGAGCATGGGGCACAACCTCGCCATTATCGACAAGAGCCTCAACGCCAATACCTTCGCCGCCTCCTCCATCGGGTATCCGGCTGAGGAATACATCGCGCCGGAATACGCCGACCGCGTCATCGCCGCGACGAAAGTCCTCGGCCCCGGCGAGAGCGAGACGATCACCTTCACCGCGCCCGCCGAGGCCGGTGAATACCCGTTTGTCTGCTCTTTCCCCGGCCACACGCCCGCCGGTATGCGCGGGATCATGGTCGTTATTGAATGAGCAATAACCGAATGACACCCATGACACCGACACAACCCATCCACGCGCACTCCGTTCTCGACTTGTTTGCCCTCCGGACAGAAGGCATCGAGAGCCATCAGGCTATACCGCAGATTGAAGACGCCTTCGGCACCGACGCGCGTTTCTTCGCCTGCTCCGCCAGCGACATGACCGCCGCCCAACTCATGGAGTTTCTCCTGCGGCGCGAAAAGCTCGTCGAAGCGGACGGCCGCCTGCACCTCAACCGCGCGAATATCTGCAGCCACTGAGGGCCTCTCAAGAGAGTCCGTTTCGGCAACCAAACCGATGTCTCACGCGCGTCAACCGGATTCTGTTTTCCACCTCACCGCCGCTGGTGAACCCTTTCGCCTGCTCTTTCCCTTGGGTACGCTGCTTGGGATTGTCGGCGTTGTTCTGTGGCCCGCCTTCGCGTGGGGTCTCTGGCCGGTGTATCC
This sequence comes from Opitutales bacterium, assembly GCA_007123395.1. Taxonomy (GTDB): domain Bacteria; phylum Verrucomicrobiota; class Verrucomicrobiia; order Opitutales; family Oceanipulchritudinaceae; genus SLLG01. The sequence goes on along the minus strand of SKLD01000262.1, from coordinate 11,612 downwards.
GGCGGCGGCCCACGCGCCGATCATGATCCACGGCTTTCTCGGGGCCTTCGTTTTCGGATTCCTCGGCACGGCTCTTCCCCGCCTCCTCGAAGTGCCTCGTTTTGGCCTCGGCACGACAATTGCCTTGGGCATGGGCCCCATTGTGCTCACAGGTGCCCATCTGGTTGGCGCGACGGCGATTGGATTGGGCGTCTTTCTCCTTTGGCTCACGGGCTTCATGGTCTTGCTCGGTGGTCGTTTCCGCCAGAGCAAGGACATTCCGCCTCCCGGATTTCTTCTTGTCGCCCTCGGTCTCCTGAGTGGGTGGACGGGTGCGTTCTTGATTTTTCTCGGAGAAATCGGAGTCCATCTTTCTTCCACAACCCACACCCTTGCCCGACTCCTCGCATGGCAGGGTTTTCTTCTGTTTCCCATTCTCGGGATCGGAGCGTTTTTACTTCCGCGGTTCTTCGGCATGCCGAGCAAACACGCCTTTCCCGAGTTGCTCATGCCTTCCCCCGCATGGCTGCGCCGGGCGGGATTCGCGGGCGCATGCGGCATTGTCATCCTCGGCGGCTTCATACTTGAAGCCTTCGGCCATGCCGCCGCCGGACACCTCCTGCGCGCGCTTGGCGTCGCCGTTTATTTGCTGCGGGAAATCCCCCTGCACAAGGCCTCCGGTGCCCGTGGCGATCTCTCCCTCGGTCTGCGCGTGGCCTTGCTCGCGCTGCCTCTCGGGCTCGTTCTCGCGGGCACGATACCCGCCGCTTACCTCGGGCTCATGCACGTTCTCTACATGACCGGGTTCGGCCTCATAACCTTCATTGTCGCCAGCCGCGTGCTCTTCGGCCACTCCGGACTCTCCTCGCGCTTCACAGCGCGTCTGCCCTCCGTGCGGACGCTTGTCGCTTGCACGCTTTTGGCCCTCGCTCTTCGCGTGGGCGCGGATTACCTCGGTGCGGGCCGCTTCGACGGCTACGCTTGGGCCGCCGCGCTATGGATCGCCGGTGTGCTCGTGTGGGCTTATGCCACGCTTCCACGGGTGCGCTATCCCGACGATGAGTGAGCCGGACGCGGCGGCGCGTTCACCCCGGTTGATATACACCTGGTCACCGCGCACGGCTACGACATCGGCAGTCCACGGAACAGAGTCCAGTTCGGAGATGATGAAATCGACGGCGTCCTCGATGGCCAAAGCGACGGCTTCGGCGAGGTTTTCGTTTTGAAAGCCGCCCACGTCCGCGCCGACTCCGCTCCGCCGCACGCCGACACGTGCGCGGGTACTCGCGGAGTTGCCTTCCACCCGCTTGCTCGCCTTCACCTGCCCTGTGGTCGAATCCACGACGTAGACAATGGCGTTTATTTCGGCAGAAGAACGACCGCCGCCGACCGAAAACCCGCGAACGCTGACCCCTGCGCCGCCGCCTGTGCTTCGCCGGTGGTGATCCCGGCTTTGACGAGGGGCGGGTGTGATTAAAAGTGCGGGGTCTGCATCGGCGGCTTGTACGCGTTGGAGTCCCGCATTTATGCGGTCCCGGCGGGTGGGCGGGAACGATGGGCAGCGGGACCGGCTAAAGCCGGAACTCCAACAAAATTCCCGCACTTTTAATCACGCCCACGAGGAGCTGCGCGGGCGGAATTGGTTTGCCCGGCGGCGGCTGGATGGTTTCTGTCTTTGTTTTGAATCGGACCGATGTCACTCCTCGGCAAATTGATCACTGCGGTGCTCGCCGTCCTTCTCGCGGCGGTGGTGTTCTCGTTCATGATGGTGCTGCTGGGCACTTACCGTGAGTACGAGGGCTTCCGCGAGCGCGAACGGCGCACGGCCGAAAGGCTGGAGGAGCTTCGCCGCGAGCGCGACCACAAGGAGGAGTATCTGCGGCTTGTCCTCGAGGATCCGGAGTTTTTGGAGCGGGTCGTGCGCGAGCGCCTCGGCTACATCAAGCCGGACGAAACGATTTTCCTGTTCGAGGAGCGGCGCTGAGCGCCACCGTCCGGTCACGCGTTGCCGGTGCGCGCCATGTAGATGGCTTCGATGGCGCGGGCGTCTTCGGATTTGGAGCCGGAGACAATGACGTGGTCAAATTTGTCGGCTTCGGGGATTTCTTCGATGGCGGTCCGGAGGCGGCGGGCGAGGGAGGCTTCGTCTTCGCTGCCGCGCCGGAGGAGGCGCTCGCGCAAGTCGCCGATTGTCCGCGGCTTGACGAAAACCGTGAGGAGGCGCCCGTGCAGGAGGGGGTCCGTCTCCGCCGCGCGGCGGAAGGCCTCGGCGCCCTGCACGTCGATGTTGAGGAGGAGATCCTTGTCGCCGCTCAGCCCGGCCCGGACGCGGGCGCGCTCCGTGCCGTAGAGGTTACCGTGGACTTCGGCCCATTCGTAGAAGCCGTCTTGGCGGATGCGTTCGATGAAGGCTTGGCGCGTGAGAAAGTGGTAGTCAAGGCCGTCTTGCTCACCGGGGCGGGGCGGGCGCGTGGTCGTGGTGACAAACCGCTCAATGGCGTCCGGAAAGGCGGTCGTGAGGTGGTCGCACAGGGTGGATTTGCCGGAACCCGCGGGGCCGCTGATGATGAGGATGAGGTTGTCTCCGGATTCCGTCGGCATGAGGGGCAGAATGGAACGCGTGCCGCGCGCGTGTCACGACGAAAGACCGTCCGCACAGCCCGTGGCGGCTTGACTTTTCCACCGCGCGGGGAACTTTCGCGGCGATGAACGAACTCGTCACTTCGGTGAACCTCACTCTGCCCGCATGGGTGGAAGACGTCGCCTACGGGAAGGCACAGTATCCGACGGACGAAGCAAAGATGCGCCTCGCGGTGGAGTTGGCGCGTCGCAACGTGGAGGCGCGCACGGGCGGTCCTTTTGGCGCGGCCGTGTTCGATGCGGCCACCGGAGGGCTGATTTCGGTGGGCGTCAACCGTGTTGTGCCGCTGAAAAACTCCACGGCGCACGCCGAGATGATGGCCTTCATGCTCGCGCAGGTGCGCCTCGGCAAGTTCCGCCTCGATGACGGAGGCCACGCCTTTGTCCTCGCGACCTCGGCGCAGCCCTGTGCCATGTGCTATGGCGGGGTCGTTTGGGCAGGTGTCCGCCGGATGATCGTGGCCGCGCGCAAGGAGGATGTGGAGGCGTACACGCACTTCGATGAAGGGCCGCTGCCGGAAAATTGGGAGGCGGGCCTGCGCGCACGTGGCATCGAAGTGACGCTCGACGTCCTGCGCGCCGCAGCCGTTGAGGTGCTGAAGGATTACACGCGCCGGGGCGGGGCTGATTATTGAGCGGCGGTTGCCGGGGACGCCGCTGCTGCCTCCGCCTCCGCCACGCGCCAGTAACGCTTCCGCGGGCGCCCGCGTCCGGGCACGGGCTCGCGCAGGTGTGTGATGCGCACGGGGCTGGCTTCCGACGTAAAGCCGGGCGCGGGTTGAACCCGCCGCCGAAAGCCCGCTTCAACGAGTTGTGCGGCAATGAACTCCGGTTGGCCCACGGCACCGCCGCGCTCCATGGCGGTCTGGCGGCGGGCGAAAAGAGCCGGGGCGGCGGGCAGCGGAAGACCGCCGGCCGCGCGTAGGGCGTCGGGCGTCGGTTCGGGATACGGCCCCCAGAGCTGCATGAGCGTGCGATAGCGGCCGAGGGCGGTGGTGGGCGGTAGGTCCGGATCGATCATTTCGGCCAGCGCTTCCAGCATTGCGTCGTGACCGAAGGCGACCGCGCCGAACCCGCACCACGGGTAGTGTTCGGGGTGGGCGGCGAGCCCTTCCCGCACCGGCGCGAGATCAATGTAGGCACCCGCGAGAGAGCGCACGGCCGGATCATCCTCGACGAGCACACTGGTGAAGGGGCCGCCCCACATCTGTCCGACACCGCCGTGGATGCGGTTGTACCAGCGCGTCGCCCGTTGGCGGAAGATGCGCTGGAACATCGAGAGATCGCCCATGCGCTTGAAGAGGTGCTGCCGCAGGGCTTCCGCTTCGGCGGACTTCCCGGGCAGGACCTCTTTGACTGTCGCGAGGTTGATGCCCACGGCCTGTGCGAGCTCCTCGCCGTAGAGCGCCTCCCACCGCCGGATCAGTTCCTCGTCGTCCGTCGCTTCGTCAACGGGGGGTACCCGCACGAGCGCGAAGTAGCCGCGTTGCCCGAAGTGGTAGGTGTAAAGAGTGATGCCGCTGAAGTCAGCGCAGCGTTGCAGCAACTCGACGAGCATGCCGCGCTCGTAGGGGCTGAGATCCGGGGCCGCCGGAATAAGCGTACCGGATGTCTGGTAGACTGCGTTTTCGCCGCCGATTATCCGCCGATGGTTGAACATGGTTTCCAATCATCGGCCTCACGGCGGTGGAGGCAACCGCAATTACACGAACTGGAGCACGGTGGGTGCCCATGCGCCGTGGAATTCGGTCAATCGCAAGGTGCGGGCCTGCGGGAACGGGTGTTTTCAGACCGTAAATGCCGTTGGCAAGTTCGTAGGCATTGGACTCATCCGTGTCCGGGTGCCATTGCGGCTAATGGGTTGTGCTGTTGGCGGCGTAAGCAGGCGGCACAACGCGGTGCAGGCTTCGCGGGCGCCCATGGGCGGGGTTCGGAGTGCGCATGTGCGTGATCCGCACCGGGCTTTCCGGCGCGGTGAAACCCGGCGGCGGCGTCCGGCGTCGTCGGAAGCCGTTGATCTTCAACTGACGGGCAATGAATGCGGGCCTGCCGATGGCTCCGCCGTTCTCCATCGTCAGGTGGCTGCGGGCGAAGAGCGCGGGTTCGGCGGGCAGCGGGAGATCGGCGGCGGCGCGCAAAGCGTCGGGCGTGGGATCCGGATACGGGCCCCAAAGTTGCATAAGCGTGCGGTAGCGCCCGAGGGAGGCGGCAGGCGTCAGGTCCGGCCCGGCCATTCGCGCCAAGGCTTCCATGGCGGCGTCGCTGCCACTGGCGGCTGCGCCGAAGCCGCACCACGGGTAGTGCTCGGGCGCGGAGGCGAGTCCCGCGCGCACCGGCGCGAGGTCGATATACGCGCCCACAAGCGCGCGCACGGCGGGGTGGTTCTCGACAAGCACGCTTGTGAACGGATTGCACCACATCGGGCCGATCTCCGTGTGGTGCCGGTTGTACCAAAGCGTCGCGCGCTGGCGAAAGGTGCGTTCAAAGACGGACAGATCGGCCATGCGGGAGGTCAGTTCGCGGCGGAGTTTTCTCGCTTTGGCGCCGCCGCCTTCAAGGATCCGCGCTATGCTTTCGGGGCTCATTTCGTCCCGGTACCTGTTCACCTTCTTGGAATAGATCATGCCCGCGCGCCGTAGCAGTTCTTCGTCGGTCACCCGTTTTTGCTCCGGAGCGACGCGAAGCAGCGCACTGTAACCGCGGGGTTCGACGAAAAAAGTGTACAACTCAACACCGCTGAAAGCAGCGCACCGTTGGAGGACTGACGTTACGGCGCCGAGCGCTTGCGGATCAAATGCCGGTGCTTCGGGCAGGAGCCTGCCCGTGGTGTAATAGACGGCTTCGCCCCTGACCAGAACACGCCTCGCGTTATACTTGCGCATGGTTCCGGTTTATCGGATGTCCTGCGCCGGAGGCAACCGGAATTGCGCTTCGATCACGACCCCGGCAGCGGATACCAGTTTTCCTCGCTGTAATCGAAATACCAGCCTTCCTCCGTGCGCAGATGGATCCATGAGCCGTTGCCGTCAGCGTCCGCGGCACGATATGCGGTGATCGCTTCCGGGGTGGACTGGGCTTCCGCTACCCACAGCCACGGCTCGCCGCCGAGCCGCGCAAGGGCGACCCATGGCCAGTACCCATCGTAAAGCCAGCCGATGTCGCCGCCCGCGTCGGCCTCGCCGCTCGCGCGCCAGCCGCCCGTTGCGGGCAGACCGAACCACCACGAGACTTCGGCGGGTTCGATACGGTACAAACCGCCCGGATTTTGATCGGTCACAAAGTAGAGCAGGTCGTCGGGACCGGTGCGGATGTCGCGGATGCGTCCGAACTCGCCGCGCAGAATTTCCTCTTCGTGGACGACGCCCGCGTCGTCGAACACGAGGCGGCGGATGTGCTGCTGCGCGAGGGTGCCGAGGAAGATCTGTCCGCGCCAGTGGGGAAGGGCATGCCCCCGGTAAAGCGTGAGCCCGGAGGGCGCGATCGACGTGGGCACCCAGTAGGCGAAGGGGTTCTCAATGTCCTCGCGCTCGTGCGGCAGATCACCGATCTCAACGCCGCTGCCGTATTCATCGCCGTAGGTGGCGACGGGCCATCCGTAGTTGGCCCCGCGCGTGATGGCGTTGAGGGTGTCGCCGCCCCGCGGCCCGTGTTCGTGCTGCCAGAGGATGCCGGTCTCAAAGTCGTAGAAAAGGCCCTGCGCGTTGCGGTGTCCGTACGACCAGATCTCGTCCAGAGCGTCGGGATCGTCCGTGAAAGGATTGTCGGCAGGGATGGATCCGTTGTCGTGGAGACGGAGGAGGGTGCCCTCCGCGCGACCGAGGTCCTGGGCGGCGTGGCGATTGCCCCGGTCGCCCACGGAGACGAAGAGATAGCCCTCCGCGTCAAAGGCCATGCGGCTGCCGAAATGCTGCCCGCCGCCGCCCGGCGCGGGCATGCGGTAAATCGTCTCCACTTCCTCGAGAATGCGCGCTTCCGCGTCGAGGCGCCCCCGCGTCACGACCGTGCCAACGCCGCCGTCATAGGCCGCGCTGTGGGTCAGGTAGACGAGACGGTTGTCCGCGAAATCCGGGTGCAGAGCCACGTCGAGCATACCTCCTTGGCCAGTCGCCTCCACCGGCGGCACACCTTCCACCGTATGGAGTTCTTCGCCGTCCCACAGCCGCAGGCGGCCGGGCCGCTCCGTCAGGAGCACGTCGCCCTCCGTTAGAAAGACAAAGCCCCACGGATTCTGGAGACCGCCGGTGACCTCGGCGACGCGGATGTCAGTGCTCTCGGTTTCAAAGGTGTCCGCCAACGCGGGACCGAAGGGCAACATAGTGAGCAGGAGCAGTCGGGTGGATTTCGAATAAGCCATGGTGCACTATAGACCCTTTTTTCGTTGTCGCAAACATTGCGTCCCAGGCGCACCGGTGATCTCCCGGTATCCCCCGGAGAATTACAAACAACGTTAAATCATTTTGACCGGATCGGGTACCTCCGACGTCCGCTGATCGTCAGCAAGCCCCACAAAAGTCTCTCTTCCCGCCCGGTGAGGTTTTCGCTTGAGGAAAGTTCCTTGGTGCCAAGCGCGAAGGTCGTGTTCTTCGGAGACGCGGCGCTGAAAGCGGCTGCCTCTGCCGATGCCGTGTTTCACGGTGGGAATGGGAAAACGAGGCGCCTTGCTCGTTCCGACCGTGACATGGCGACGTCTCTCTGCCAAGAGTGGGAACCATGGATATTGTGATCACAGAGCGCGGGGCCTCCGGAGATGGAAAGACTCTCAACCATGGTGTCATCAACGCGATCATCGATGAGCTTGCGGGCGGCGGAGGCGGGCGGGTCATTGTGCCGCAGGGCACCTTTCTGGCCGGCACAATCGAGATGAAGTCGCGCGTGACCCTGCATCTGGAAGAAGGTGCGGTGCTCCTTGGCTCGCCGGATATCGCGCACTACACTCGGCATGTTTGGGGGCACCACGACGATATAACACCATGGCATTTCATCCATGCGGCGGATTGCGAAGACGTGGCGATCACCGGCCGCGGAACGATCAACGGCAATGGTCCCCGCTTTTGGGAGAAGGAGCGGGCGAACGAGTGGACCTTCTGGACCCCGAGAAAATTTTCGCGGCCCAGCCCGATGATCGAATGGGTGCGGTGCCGCCATGCCCTTGTGGAGGGCGTGCGCATCGAGGATTCACCGGGATGGACGCTGCACGGGCACGACTGCGACCACATCCGCATCGAAGGCATCACCATCCGCAATTCCCTTTTCGCCCCCAACGGCGACGGCATCGACCTCACCGGCTGTCAGGATGCCATCATCCATGGCTGTGATATTGCCTGCGGCGACGATGCCATCGCTCTGAAAACAAGCGAATTGTCGCGCGCATGTGAGCGTGTCGCCATCTCCGATTGCATTCTCCGCACATCCTGTGTCGGGATCCGCATCGGTTACGAGTCGCGCGAGGACTTCCGCGACATCGTCGTGACAAATGTGCTCGTGCCCCGCTGCACGCGCCTCGTCGATCTCCGCGCCATTGAAGGCGCGACGATCGAACGCATCCGGTTTTCCAACATCACAGGGTCGACGGACGGCGGATTCACCCCCAACCGGGCCATTGAAATCATCTGTCTCGACCGACCGAATATTTTCAAAGATCTTCTTTCGGAGGACCACCCGCACCACGGCCTCGACCGCCCCCTCAAGAAATCGAGTGTCATCCGCGATATTTCCTTTTCCGGACTGGATATCACCACCGATGGGCGCATTCATATCGTCGGAAAGCCCGACTGTCCGGTGGAGTCCGTGTGTTTCTCCGACCTTCGCGTGCGTTATCCGGTGCTCGATGACCCGGCGCCCTTCCGCGACGCGCCGACGACGAGTTTTATTCCGGGCGATTACGCCGATGCCCGATCCGCGCGGGCGGCTTTTGTCATCCAACATGCGCGCGATATTGAAATCGATGGTCTCCGTCTGCGCTGGCCCGTGTTTCCTGTCGGGGAGTGGCGTCTCTTCGCCTCCGACAACCGGAACTGGTCGTCGTTTTGGCGGGGCCACGAGGAGGCGATCCGCGCGGGCACCCGCCGCGTGCCCTTCCACGTCCTCTGGGCGCGCGATGCCGAGGTCGCCATCCGCGGACCCCGCCTCGCCGCCAGCGAAGCGGGCCATCCCGCCCTCGACGCCGATGCGGCGAGCCGCATCCACGGGCTTTCCTGACGATTGCACCCGCGTCCGGCGGGTGGCTTTTTTGGCAGCGGCGGCAGATTCCACATAAAATGAAACCACCGACCACCCGCGAATCCGCATAATCCGTGAAGTTACATCGGAGAGGGAACATTTCTGTCCCCGGCCACGGCGGAGCCGCGGGAGTATCGGAAGCTTTTGCATGGCGAGGCGGCCGCGGACAGGTGCCGTGCCGCTTGCGGCGACACCCGCGAAGCCCGTGTCCGCTCTCCGTCCGCGCTGCGCCAGTGGCGACATTTCGTGCATGCCTTGCTGAACCCGGTGGAACGGAAACCATTGACCGCCGCGAACCCGCATGACCAATGAAGTTTTATGGAAGCTCGCATGAATAACACAGGAAAATACGGGACGCACCCGGTGTCCGCCGGGGATGCGACGCGGGAAGTGGTCTTCCCCTCGGGGGCGGAGGCGATGACGGTGCGCCTCGGAACGGAGGAGGAGGGGCAGGCTCCGGAGGATGCGCCGGATGGCGAAGATTGAGAGCACCGGGCGGCGGAGTCGGCTCATCGCCACCCGACTTCGCGAAAAGAAGCGGCACATCGGTTTCCCTCTCTGCGAGGGGGGAATCATGAGATGATGGCTGACGGCGTTCTCGTGGGGGTCATTTTGGCCAGGGGCAAGGCTCACTTTGACTGAAAGGGCACTCCCGATTGCAGATTTTCCGGCGGGATACCGACCCCTTTCACCGGATGAAATCAAATACCGCAAAGACATAGGCAGGGCGTAATCTAAGCCCAATCGCGTAGCCGGGGAAGATCGGCATTCCCGCTCGGGCACCACGACTCGATTGAATTTGTCGAAGTCCCGGGCATAGGGAATTGCCCGCGGGCAGGAGCGGTTCCCCGCGGTAGCGGCGCTTTTGCGGGAGTTCGGGCGCGTGCGGTGTCGGCGGCGGGGGCCGTTCAGTCGCGCGATGCCCTCCGTATCGCTGTCGGGTGCTGAAGCTGTCCCGACTACCGCAAATACCAAAAATCGGAAGTAGCCGAACGCGTCAGCGTTTGGAGGGAATCGGCAAGTTCCGGCAACCTTCGCCCACCCCCGCTCCAAAGCCTGACCGACTTCGGCACCCGAAAATCGCAAAGCAGCCGGATCGGCTTGCCGTCCGGCCCGAACCCGCGGAACGCGCCGCTCCACGCACCCACCCGACGTATGGAGGGCGCAACTCCGCTTGCGCTGGTTGCGGCGGAAAAAGAATCCCGCTGGGGCGGGACTTCGCTGCGCTCAGGAGCAGGCGAAGAGCGTCGGCTGAACTGTGCCTCGGCGTAGCGCGCAGCGCGAAGACGGGAGCGAGGCACGAATGCGGCGTGAAGGCGTAGGCTGAAGCTTCAGCGAGGCCACCGATGCGGTGGGTGGGTGATGGGGCCCCCCAAAAAAAAATTATTAACAACGTTTATTGACGTTGACAAACCAGAAAATCCGGTCAGTTTGGGCGGCATGAGCAGGGAATCGGAATCGGACAGGGGCGGGGAAGCGGCCGTTGCGCCGGGGAATCCAGTGGTGGCGCGGCGTGTGCCGGGGAAGGTGCGGCGGTTGCCGCGGGCTTGCGCGGCGGAGGGGTGCGACGGGTATTACCATGTGGTCAGCCGGATCAACGGGCGGGCGCGTTTGTTGACGGACACGCGGCGGGAGGGGTTCCGCGAGCTGCTTGGGCGCGTGGCGGATTTCTGCGGGGTGGAGGTGCTGACGTATTGCTTCATGGAGAACCACTTCCATCTGCTGGTGCGGGTGCCGGGGGAGCTTGGGGAGATCGACGACGAGGAGTTGCTGCGGCGTTCGGCGCTGTTGTATGGCGCGCCGCCTTCGCGGGGGCGTCAGCCCTTGTCGCTGGCGGGGATCCGGGGTGCGTTGGAGCGGGGCACGGCGGAGGAGCGCGAGGCGATGCGGTCGCTGCTGCTGGGGCGGATGGGGTCGCTGCCGATGTTTGTGAAGATATTGAAGCAGCGTTTCTCGCTGCGCTACAACCGTGAGCACGGCCGGCTGGGTACCTTGTGGGAGGGCCCGTTCCGCAGTGTGTTGGTGGAGCCGACGCGCCGGGCGTTGTCTGTGGTGGGAGCGTATATCGATTTGAATCCGGTGCGCGCGGGGATCGTGGAGGACCCGAAGGACTACCGCTTCAGCGGCTACGGCGAAGCGGTGGGGCAGGGGAAGCCGGAAGGGCATGTGCTGCTGCGGCGACTGGTGCTGTTGGGTTCGGGGGTTCGCAGTTTTGGGGTTCAGGGTTCCGGGGTTCAGGGTTCGGATGCGGGTGGGAGCGGAGGTGAGGGAGTGGTCCGTGCGACGGCTGGCACGATGGAGGTGTCCGCGGCTGAAGCGCGCGGCTCCTGTGGCGCGACGGACGGATCGGGCGGCGGGGAGGCACTGCGGGAGGAGGCGCGGGAGTATCGGAAGCTGTTGTATGGGGAGGCGGCGCGGACGCGGCGTGGCGGTGGCGCGGTGGTGGAGTTGGAGAAGGCTTGGGCGGTGGAGCGCGAGGGCGGGAAGCTGTCGTTGGCGCAGTTGCTGCGCTGCCGTGTTCGCTACCTCACGGACGGGGCGGTAATCGGGGGCAAGGCATGGATGGAGGCATGGCTGCGGGCGAACAAAGAGACGTATGGAAAGCGCAAGACCCCGCCGCGGCCGATGCGGGGTGGCGTGTGGGACGGGCTGTGCAGCCTGCGCGACTTGAAGAAGGATGTTTTCGGATAGTCGCTTCTTTCATGGCCGTTCGGTTCGCGAAGCACCGGTGAGCCGTCAATTGGATTCATAAATAATGGGGGCGCAGTAGCATT
>SKLD01000077.1 GCA_007123395.1 Opitutales bacterium | reverse complement strand
ACGTCGCCGCGGAAGGCCGCCTGGAGCAGTCTCAGCCGCTCGAGTGGAAGACCGGTGAGACGTCCGTGATTGGTGTGGCAGACCTTGCCGCCCCGGCGGAAGGAAGAGCGGATGACCCCGTATACCTTCTTTCCCCGGCGCTGGATCTCGAGATGAAGCTTCCGAAAACTCATGTGGCCACGGGAAAAACAAAAACCGGCTATCCAGTGAATAGAACTCAGATAAAATTGTGGCTACATATGAAAAATATACCTCTGTGCAGACCGCATGACAAGCGCCTTTCAGGCGACTCCCGCATAAACACTAGGGGTAAGATGCGTCTCACTTCGCTCCGAACACTGCCACTTCCGATAAGTATCCGGATATGCGCACCGTGTCCTTCGCACGATCACCCGCACTCCGCTGGACTGAAATCGTGCCCGTTTTGCTAACGGACTCCTGCACCATGGCGGCGGCGAATACGGGGTTGGAAGGGGCGCGTCAGTCGGGCAATCCGGCCCCGTCAACACGCAGCCGCAGAAAACGCACGTTCTCACCGGTCAGAATCGTGTTGTCATCGACGCGCATCCGGTCGCCAAGGTTGTTTTCCCACGCGTCGGAGGAAGAATCGTAGAGGACTTCAGACCAATCTGCCAGATCCTTGGAGGCTTCGACGATGTAGGCAATGTCGGTCTTCGCGGGGTCACGAGGAAAGATGATAGAAAGGAGGGGACCCTCCCGCTGGAAAACAACCACCTCATCCGCCGGTATCGAATCGGTGGCACCGAGCCCCAGTGCGTAGCGCAGCAGATGAGGCGCTCCCGTTGCGAATGGATCGGCGAATGGTCCGGAGACCAAGGGGTCGTTTCGGTCCGCCGGATCGGGAAAGTTTTCCTCGGCCCATTCGCGGAATCCCGGCCCGGAGGGCACGGCCGCCACGGCGATGTCGTCAAGGCGCAGCATGGCGCGCGGTCCAGAGGCCACGCCGATGTGGTGGTAGCGCCACTGCAACTGCACGAGCGGCCGGTCTTCCAGTGTCTCCGGCAACCGCACCGGGCCGAAGTCGGCAAGATCGCCCGCCGTGTCGCTACGAACGTATTCCACCGGGCTGCCGTCCATGAGCACATTCTCCCACGGCCCCGCATCACCCGCACGCGCTTGCAGGCGCAGGCCGTAGACACGTGCGTTGGGCAGGATCGTCTGTGCCGTGAAGGAGACGTCGACGGCAGTCACACCCCGCGTGTCAAGAGCCACGAGAGCGGCCCCGACATCACGGCCGCGACCCGTGTTTATGAAGCTGATACCGCTTTCGCCGAGACCAGTGATGCGGGTGCGCGACTGTGCCGCATAGGGGAAGTCGACATCACTGGGGGCCGCGGCGTCAGCAGACGGGATGTGGTAGGCGAAGGGCAGCTCTGTATCCACGTCCGGATCGGTGACCCCGCTCTGAACAAAGACCATGTGCGCCGGGTAGGTGCCCGACGGCTCGGCGGCACTCCACTCGTCGAAACGGAACACGCCGGCCGCGAGGGGATGCGGCTCAGGGTAGACAAGCACATAAACGCTCGTCTCCACCGGCGGATTGTGCCCGTCCGCCGCCGCCACGGTCACGACGGCGCCGCCGGTCGCGAAGGGGGTCAGCCACACTGATGCTCCGTCCATCGACGCAGTGAGGACATCCGTATCCGAAGAGTCGGCTGTGAAGGTGAGATCGTCGTCTTCCGGGTCGCTGAACCAATCCGATACGTCCACGGCGAACGCACCCGTTCCCACCGTGGCCGCCAGCGTCGCGGGGACGGTCTCCTCGACCACCGTCGGCGGAAGGTTTGTGTCCGGCAACGGCATGCCCCGCAGGATTACATCATCGAAGCGATTGTTGCCCGCCTCGCCGCCGTCTCCGCGCGCGAAACTGATGCGGACGGCGAAATCCGGATTATCGCCGCTATTGTCGACACCGCCGAAGTCGAAACTCCTTGGCACCGGAGACTCATTGAACACGTCGTACGTCGCAAACTCGTGCCACACCTCGCCGTCGGTTGTGAATTCGATTGTCTGGATGCCCGCTCCCTGCCCGGAACGCCGCGTGAGAAAATCGAGCGTAACGGCTTCGAATCCGGTTGTGGGAAGCGCGAAGGTGACCACCGCGCCGAGCGGATTGTTCACCCGAAGATGGGCTGTGGGGAAGTCCTGCGCGGGCGAGTTTCGCACGATTTCCGTCTCCGGTCCGGGTTCCACCGTGATCGCGCCGTCGCCCATCGTCCACGAGGGTGCCGTAAAGCCTTCCTCGACCTCGAAATCCCATGCGTGGACGACAACATCCGGATCGAGCACGTCCTCTGCCACGACTGTCGCCGCAACGCTCCACTCAGAACCGTCGTACGCGCGGGCGAAGATGCGGTCGAAACGGTTCAGGATGATATCCGCCGCCACCGATCCATCCGCCCCCGGGGCAAGAGAGGTTGCGGATGGATGGATGCCGCCACCGGGCAAGCGTGGATCGGTGCCGTCTTTCGTGAAATAAACGGGCGCCGCCGCCGTCATTCCCAGGTTCCGGTCGTTGACGTCGAGATGCGGTGGTTCGATCTCCGGGAGCCAATTGGCGGCACGTAAATGCGAAACGAAGTAATCGCGGCGTTGCTCAAGAAAAGCGATGACTTGGCCGACGGCGGGCAGCCAGTCGCCCTCCCGCGTGCGCACGCGCCCGTCTCCCCTGCCTCCCCATCGGGCGGATTCGGCGATGATCGCCAGATCGATTTCGTCGATACGCCGCTGGAGCCTTGCAAGGGAACGCTCCGGTGTGAGCGCGCCGTCTCCGAAGAGGTAACTGTGCGCGAGATCGGCGAAGCGCATCCGGTATTCCGGATGGCGGATGAGCCGGGAGTGCAGGGTGAGCGGATTGAAGCGGTGGAGTTCCGTCCAGTCCGCGACGACATCGGTCATGTTGTAACCGGGACCATATTGGTTTTGCGCCCCGAGCGAGTGCTCGGTGTCGTGCCGAAGCCACTTGAACCCTTCAGGATCTTTGTAGTTGATCAGTGCATACAGGTTATTCGGTCGACGGACGAACGCAAACGATGCCGGACTGTCCGGATCCACCGTGTAGTGGGCGATCAATGTCAAAATGATGAGATTATCCTCATCAAGGAGAACGGGGTAATCCGGGTTGTCGGAACCATCGGGATTCAACCCCTTGACACGGTGATAGTTATCAGCGAACGCACCTTCGAAGCCCTCGTTGATGGCGATGTGGTGGAGCGCTGTCCACGGCCCTGCGGCGGAAGCGTCGACATCCATATGGTAGTCCGGTTGGCCCGTTTTGACGCGCGCCCAGTCGTCCTCCTCGCCGCCGATGTACGAGGAGGCGAAAAACCGGTCGCCGCGCTCCTGCGTCTGGTATAGCCCCCAGTATTGCCCGTTGAGGTAGATGTGATAAAACCGGCTGCGCGTGGACGGGGCACCCATGTCCAGTTGCGTGTCGCGGGAGAAGACATCCCGCATGAACGTGTTGCGCCCGCTGTCCTCCCATGCCCATGAGTAGTTGTTTGCCGTGCGCAGGTCCACGCGGTCGAAGGTATCCGCGCCCTCGTCGCCGAAGAGCGGGAAGTGAAGCTGCGAATCGCCGTACGCCGTGCGGAAGAGCAAACGGAGGGAGTGTTTCGGATTGTCGTCGTCGCGGCTGTAGGCGCCGCGGATGCGCAGACCCGCCTCGACTTGAAAGCCGCCGTCCGGCCCACCGTCCGGATCGATCAACTCCACCGAAACGGGCCGTTCCCATCCGACCCGGCGTGCGTTCACATAGATACCCGTCTGCGCATCGAAGAGATTCGGCAAATCCGTCACGATGGAGATCGAAGGGATGGAGAGCAGGCCATCCCGGAGGCGCACACTGTCGTTGTCGACAATCGCACTCTGCATGCCGTATAATATCCGTTTGTTATTGAATTCCCGGTTCGCCGGCCAGCCTGGCGGAGGCTCCGCGCTCTGCGCCATGACGTCTTCGAGAAAGATCCACGTGCGTGTTTTCGGCGGTACCTCAAGCAGCCCCTCGCCGACCACGGCGGCCCGCAGGGTGGTTGTCTGCGAAACCGTCAGCGGGCCGGAGTAGAGCGGGGATGCCGGACCCGGTGTGCTTCCGTCCAACGTGTAACGGATCTCAGCGGAAGGATCGGTTGTCTCGAGGACCAATTCGAACGGGCTTTCCCGGAACCCGGCCGACTCGCTCATCGCAACGGCGGGGGGCATGGAGAGCGGCGTTGTCACGTTGGCCGAGCCCGGAGTCGGTTCGGCGAAATACGCCCACTCCCCGGATCCGTCTCCCACCCGTCCGTAGGAAACGTCGCGCGGAATCGGGGTCGGCGGTAGTTCGTCAATCCGCGTGCCGTCGGGGTGCGTCAGGATGATTTCCTCGCCGGCCGCAGAAATGGCGTAATTCGTGTGCAGGTCCGGGGGCATCGGCAATACGTGGTCCAGAGACATCGGTCGTTCGGGCTCGCCCGTGTCCGGTCGCTCCCAACCGACCGCGAGGTTGTCATCCCCACCCTGCTCCTTCATCAGAGCCGCGATGTAGTACTTCCGCCCCTCAACCAGATGCACCGGGGCCGACATCTGGGCGCTGTATTTGTCCCAAACCCGCGGCTCCGTCCAGCCGGGGACACTTGCGACCTCCACGGCATTCTCCGGCCGTTCGTCCGTGCTCAGAAGCAAAACGCTGTTGTCATCGCTGGAAATCCAAAACGCGTATTCTCCCGTTGCCGGCGCAACAAGCAATCCGTGCATCCTTTGTCCGTAGTTGTCGGCGATGTTCCGGGGTGCCTCGAATAAATCGGTCACTACCTCACGAAGATCCGGATCCGAGGGGTATCGGGGATGATTCACCAGATGACTTACGGACGCGCCCGGAATATTGAAATACACTTCGCGCAAGATTCCCGCGGTGACAGTGTCCGAACTCCGGGGGCGGTCCTTGCGGGAAGCCCAAACGAGAAGATGGGCTCCGGCCTCGATGGCCGTGCCCTCGGGGAAGGTCCACTTGAAAGGGCTGCCGTAATTGTCCGACAGCCCCCAGCCCGAGAGGTCGACGGCGCTGTCCCCGGTGTTGTACAGCTCGATCCAGTCCTCGAAATCGCCGTCCTCGTCGGCAAGGGTCGAGCCATTCGAGGCCATCACTTCGTTGATGACAACGGACCGTCCGTCCGCAACAGGACCGCACAGCGCCAGTATAAACGTGAGAAGCGCCAAAGGGGTCGAAATGCAAGGGGGTTCGAACTTCATGCATAAACAGGAATATTTTCGCGCCGACGGTGTCAACGGAACACGGAAAACGACCCCCCTATCGAGCCTATGCTTTGGTGGTGCGGAGGGAGGCGGGGGCTTCGAGGATGTGGCCGGCGGCAAGGAGTTCGGGGCGGAGATCGCCGTAGGGGACATCCTGCACGGCACAGCCGGCGTCGAGGGCGAGGTCGGCGGCGAGGCCGGCGGACTCGGCGAGTATCATGAAGACGGGTTCCATGCGGATGGAGCCGTAGGCGATATGGGAGGCGGAAAGGCAGACGGGCACAATGAGGTTGGCGCACTGTCCGCGAGCCGGGACGATGGCCCGGTAGGACACGCCGTAGGGCCCGTGCGACGGAACTTGGATATCACCTTCGTTGCAAACGCCGCCTTCGTGCACGATGCGGCAGCAGTTGTGGGAGTCCATCTGGTAGGAGGCGAGACCGACGGGGTCGTCGGCGGCGCGCAGGCCGAGGCAGTCGTTCTCCGTGACAATACAAGTGGAAATCATGCGCCGCGCCTCGCGGATGTAGAGTTGCGGGGGCCAATGGTCGGTTTCGGTGAATTCATCGCGTGCGAGGCCCCACCGCGCATAGGGTTCGCGGAAGCGGGCGGGGACCTCCGGGTCGAACGCCATTGTCCAGTGATAGCCTTGCTGGTAGGCGACGTGGCGCTGGAAGAGGGTTTCTCGCGTCCCGTAGTCGGCTTCGGGCCAGTTCCAGTTGGCACCGATGTAGTCGGTGGAGACCGCCCCGTGGTTGTTGGTGTCGGTTTTACGGGGATTGGCGAGGCGGTCGAACTTCGTGAAGATGTCGTCCCGTGTGTGCTTGAGCCAGCGTTTGAGGAGGATGTATTCGCGCGGGTCGAGGGCTTGCGGTTTGGGAAAGGGAACGCGGAGCCCGTCGTCGTCGGTCAAGCAGACACGGAAGCAATATGCCTGAACGCGCCGGTCGTCCGTCCCGGGTAAAAAATCCTCTTCGTCGTGGACGTGGGGGAGAAGACCGCTCATGGGGTCTCCCTCGCGGAAAAAGGGATCGACGAAGCAGTCAAACTGGTGGGTCGGACGGCTCTGGCGACCATTAAGGGTTTCGCCGTAGGCGTCGTTGCTTTCGCGCCCGACCGTGTAGCGCACGCCGGCGCGGGCCATGAGGTCACCCTCGTAGCTGGTGTCGATGAAGATCCGCGCACGCACGCGCAGGCCGCCGAGGCAAGTGAGGGCGGCGATACGACCGTCCTCCGTTTCGACGCGGTCGACATAGGCATTGGTCCGCACGTCGAGGCCGCTGTCTTCGATCCACTGCCGGAAGACGGCTTGCGCGACATGGGGCTCGAAGTGCCATTCTTCGTCCTGCCCGTAGTGCTTGCCGACGGCGCGGTAGAACTCGCGGGCGATGCCGCCGATGGCATCGCGTTTGCCGTGGTCGGTCCAGCCGAGGCCTCCGGTTGTCATGCCGCCGGGAAACCAGCCCGGGTTGAGGAGGACGGCGGAGCGCCCGCGGCGCAGCGCGGTGAGGGCCGCGACGATTCCGGCGGCAGTCCCGCCGTAGACGCAGACATCGACATCAACTGTCTTGTCGGAGGATTGGATCCAGGAGGGGTGAAAATAATGGAGGGAGGGGGCACTCATTGTCCGGATGTATTTTAACGGGATCGGGAGTGGGCTACAGAGCGTCCGCTGGTTCGCTGCGGAATGCGGGCAGGGTGCCGCTGAAATCGACGACGTGCGTGGCCTCTTGGCCGCGGAGACGGAGAACGCCGCCGTCGAGGGAAAGGTTCGGTCCGTCGTAGACGGCGCGGCGCGCGGCGTGGTCGGCGGGAACACCGTCGACGCTCCATGCAGCGAGACGACCGTGGCCTTCGCCGGTGGGCCAGTCGGGCTGAATCCAGTCGTCGGTGGTGAGAATGACACGCTGCTCCGTGACGCCGAAATTCCAGTCGTAGTCGGGTTCGACCCATTCCCCGGCAGTCTGGTAGCGAACATCGATTTCGCGGCCCGCGAGGTCAGTGTAGACGACGCGCCCGTCGGCGAGACGGGAACGGTCGAGAGCGGTGCGGTCGAGAACGGCGCGCTGGAAGTCCAAAAACGGGCCGTGTGTGAGAAAGTCGCCGGCCTCGAGGACGAATCCGGCGAGGCTGCCGGGGGTGCCGTGGTCGCTCAGGCGTCCGTCCGATTTGCGGGGCAGGTCATTGCCAAGCGACCGCACGGCGAGCCATGTGCCGGCATAGGCGGCGAAGACCACGCCGTCGCGTTCGATGACTTCGGCATCAGCGGGAAGAAAGATGTGGGAACGGGGGGCGTCGTCGAGCGAGCCCTGCCCGCCGCGCCCGACGGGATTGTGGTCAGTGTCGTCATCCCAGCGTTTCTCGAAGTCGCGGCGGAAGGCCACCTTCCATTCATCAATGAGGGCGTTGACCTCGTCGCGGATGGCGGCGGCGTTTTCGGGGACGCGGGTCATCTGCACGAGGACGGACTCGTGCTGGGCAAACTGGTCGAAGGGGTTGCGCCCGCGTCCGTGGCGGTCGCTTTTCATGCCGCCGTTGCCCCAGACGATGCCGGGGGCACCGCCGGGGTTTTCGAGGACCATTTTCCAATTGACGGTGCCGTAGGAGCTGTTCGCCCAACCGCCGTAGGGGGTGAAGACACTGCCAAGGGTGTAGGTCGCGCCGATGTGGAAGACCTCAACTGATTCCGCCGGGCGGGTGAGGAGGTAGCTCGGCTTGGTATTGACGTAGGTCGCGGGGCGGGGGAACTCCTTGCGTGCGAGAGCGACGGCGGCAGCGGGCGGGCGGTAGTCGGAAAGGGCGGCGTAGATCGACTGAATGTACTCCGAAGTCCGCCAGAACTCCGGCTCGTCCGCCTCCGCCGCCTGCCCGAACCAGAGCCAGCCGAGGTATTCCGTGGCCGAGGAGCGCCGTGTGTAGTCGGTCGTGCCGCGCGATTCGGGGCCGCCGTAGACGCGCTGCGTGTATTTCAGCGCGATGGCGGCAGCGTAGAAGTCGAGGACAGCCCGCGCCGTCGCCCGCAGTTCAGCGTCATGGGCATGGTCGTGGAGGTTTATCCAGCCGATGAGGTTGTAGGTCGTGTAGACGCTGGAATCCCACTCGCCCGTGCCGACATGGTAGATCTTGCGCGCCCAGTCGAGCGCCCACGCCTTAATGCGGGCCTCCCAGTCTTCAGCGGTGGCGGCAAGGCCGGGGATTTCGCGGGCCTCTGTAGCGAAGAGGTAGCCGCTCGTGCGCGACATGCCGACGTGGTTCTCGGTGCCCTCGGCGGTGAGCGCGTTGTAGTGGCTGGTGTCGGTGAGGATACGCCCGAGGAACTCGTCGCGGTGCTCCACGAGGGCGGGCGCCTCGGGGAACTCCTTCATGAGCCGCGACATGCCGACGAAGGGAAAGTGGAAGAAACGATACCCGCGCCCGCTCTCCTCGGCGTATTCCGCAATGTAAGCGTTGCCCTCCCCGTCCTCCGTGCCGTGCAGGTAAAAGCGTGCGAGCGCTTTGGGAAAACTGTATTTCCCGCGGTCGTGCCAGTCGGTGGGGCGGTAGTTCTCCGCGATCTGTTCAATGAGAAGGCGGCGGCGCTCGGCGAACCCGGCCTCCCATTCGTGCGCCATTTCCGGGCCGGGCGCGGCGACAAACGAGGGCGGCTCCGGCGGTTCGGCGGGCACGGCATGTTCCGGGTCGGGTTCGGGGGCGCGGCGTTGCATGGCTTCGGTATTCACGGGCAAGAAGGCAGCGAGGGCAGCACCCACAAGGAGGGCGGTGCCGACGCCGCGAAGGCTGCGGGAATGGCAGTTCATTTGGAGGTGGTCACGGGATCGGGGTTGAGACGGCAGCGTGAGGGCGCCGTGTCAAGCGGGGATTTATGGCTTGTCGAGGCGAGTGTAGCCTTCCCAGCCCTTTGTTTACAGGCCTAATACCGCCATTGTTAGGACATTTTGCGTCGCAGTCCTGAGGCCGCCGTATCTGGTTGACAAACCTCGTGCATACTCTGTTTCTATCGATGTTTTCTGCGCACAATCGCCCCCTGAACACCTGATTAAGAACCCACATGTCCCGAAATCTATGGGAAATAAAGCGACTACGCCTTAAGCCGGAGCTTGTTTGGTCTATGGCTTTGAGCAGCCTGAAGTTACGCATGGGCCGGACATTGTTGACGCTTTTGACGGTCGCGGCGTGTTGCGCCTTTCTTCTCTTCCTGCTCACGGCGCCGATATCGGATGATCCGGCGGAGCGGCAGATGTGGGGGCTCATGATCACCTTGAGTTTGCTGGTGAGCGTGGCGGGCGTGCTCAACACCATGCTGATGTCCGTGACGCAGCGCTACCGCGAGATCGGCACGATCAAGTGCCTCGGCGCGTTGGATTCGTTCGTCATGCTCAGTGTGATGTTGGAATCGGCCCTTCTCGGACTTACGGGTGCGGTTTTTGGCATCATCGGCGGCCTCGTCCTTTCCACTCTTGTCGGCCTGCTCGAAGCGGGCGCCGGGGTCTTTGCGGCGGCCTATTGGACGGGTCTTTGGTGGAAAGTGATCGTGGCGGCCCTCGTCGGCCTCGGGTTGACGACGCTCGGAGCGGCTTTTCCGGCAGCGGTGGCCGCACGGATGCCGCCGGTAGAAGCCATGCGGGGGGAAAAATAAGGAGAAGCGATGCCGGAAGCAGCAGCCAAAACAAAGGCCGATTACTGGATGGCCGATCTTTCGCAGGCGGTCGATTGCACCGTCATGGCGCGGGGGGTCGAAGTCGTCTATGAAATGGGAAGCGAAAAAATCCATGCCCTCCAAGGGGTGGACGCGCAGATTTTCACGGGCGAATATATCTCCATCATGGGGCCTTCGGGTTCTGGGAAGACGACCTTTTTCAATGTCGTGGGCGGTCTCATGAAACCTTCCGCGGGGAGCGTCTACATCGATGAAATCGATATCGCGCAGCTCGACGCGGGCGAACTCGCATGGCTGCGCTGCCGTAAGATCGGCTATATTTTCCAAAGCTACAACATCGTGAAGGTCATGACGGCGCTCGAAAACGTCATGCTGCCCATGCTTTTCGCGGGCGTGCCGCAGGACGAGGCGCAAAACCGCGCTGTCGAAATCCTCACGCGTGTCGGGCTTGGCGATCGCTTTCTGCACACGCCCAAGGAGCTTTCCGGCGGGCAGCAACAGCGCGTGGCCATCGCCCGCGCCTTCGCCAACAAACCGGCCATTATCCTCGCCGACGAGCCCACGGCCAACCTCGATTTGCATACCGGCGAGGAGATCATCGCACTCATGAAAGAGATGAACCGCGAGGAAGGCGTGACGGTCATTTGCTCCACGCACGACCACAAGATGCTCGATATATCCGACCGCATCATGTGGATGGAGGACGGGCGGGTGAAGAAGCTGGCGCGCCGCGACGAGGTGGACATCAAGATCGATGAGTTCGAGGAGGAGAACAAGGCATGAGCGCGGACATCCTCATCGACGCGGAAGACGTCCAGCGCTACTATCAAAGCGGCACGACGGTGGTGAAGGCCCTCGACGGCATCACGCTGGCCATTCGACTGGGCGAATACCTTTCCCTCATGGGGCCTTCGGGCTCGGGCAAGACGACCTTTTTCAATATCATCGGCGCTCTCGACGTGCCCACGGGCGGAAGCGTCAAGCTGGGCTCGCGCGAGTTGTCGAGCTTGAGCACGGCGGAGCTGTCCTACCTGCGCTGCGCCAACATCGGTTACATTTTCCAGAACTACAACCTCGTCGAGGTCTTCAGCGCCCTGCGCAACGTCACGCTGCCCATGCGCTTTCTCGGCCTCACGGAGGCCGAGGCGAACGACAAGGCGGCCAAACTTCTTGAACGCGTGGGCCTCGGGCACCGCATGGACCACCTGCCGGGCGAGCTTTCCGGCGGGCAGCAGCAGCGCGTGGCCATCGCCCGCGCCCTCGCCAACGATCCCATGCTTGTCCTCGCCGACGAGCCCACCGGCAACCTCGACACCAACACCGCCACCTCAATTGTGGAGCTGCTCAGCGAGCTGAGCCGCGAGAAAGGTGTCACGATTGTATCCGCCACCCACGACCACCGCATGCTCAGCGTCTCCGACCGCGTCGTCTACCTGCGCGACGGAAAAGTAGAACGCATTCTCAACCGCGATGAACTTAAAATCTCAGTCGGCTCCATCGGCTCCTGAGGGCGCGCCCGCCCCCCGCGAGGGAATTCGGCCCGTTTTGACGGTGGTCTCCGGACTGCTGTTGATTGCGGTGATCACGCCGCTGGCACAATTCCTCACGATTCTCACCATCAACTCCGCGATGGAAACGACGACCCCGGCGGGCTGGGTCGTGGGGATTGTTTTCAGTCTCGCTCTCGCGGGGCTCGCCGTGCGCACCCTCGCGAAGCGCGATTTGTGGAGCCGCGCCGAACTGGCGCTCCTCTACACGATGCTCGCGATCGCCGTGCCGGTGATGAATTTGGGGCTCATGCGCCCGTTTTTCAACGCGACGCACGCCGTCATGCGGGAGTATATGATCGAGGGCACCTCAACCTACCGCACGGCCTACGATGTCCTCGATGATCGTTGGTTTCCCAAAGTGCCGACGTTTGAGGGGCTCGCGTGGAACCGGGCGGACCGCCTTCTCCGCTTCCTTGAGGACGATGCCGAGGCCCGTCGGCAGCGCGACGCCCGGCGCACCCTCGCCCTCGTGCTCACGGACGAGTTGATGCGGCGGGATCTCCTGCAACGGGCGCGCACGGATCCGTCGGACGAAGAACTCGTCGCTCTGCGCGAGCGGGTGGGTGAGCTGAGCTTCGACGGCGCGCAGGAGATCCGCGGCCTCGGCATGGACGAGATCCTCGCGGAATTGGGACTTCTCGAGTTGTTGCGGGAGCATTCCACAGCCACCGCCGAGGCGAGCCGCCGCGCCATGGAGGCCCTGCGGGACGATCTCGAAGGAATCAACGAATGGCACGCCAGTCTGTTGCCGTCCAATGTGGAGGCGATGGACTTCAGCGCCCGCGAGCGCCTGATGGAGGAGACGGGGCGCCTCGATCCCGCCCGACGCGAAGCGAAGGAGGCGGTTGTCGCCCGCTTGGAGGAGCGCGAGGCGGAGGTCCGCGCCCGTGTCGCGGCGCTGGCCTTCTCCGACCGCGACGAATTGCGCGACCGTGTCCGCTTGAGGGAAACCTCGCGGATGGAGGAGCTGTCGCGGGGTGAGTTCGACGCCGAACGCAACAGCTTTTCCTTCCGCCTCTCGCGCGAGGAGCGCCGCGCGCTCGTGCGGCAGGACGGGGAAGTGGGACCGAACCAAAACCTGTGGGCCCTTGAGCACAGCCTCTGGGCCGATTCGCAAGCGCGCGACGCGCGGGAACGCGCGGGCTGGCGGGAGAATTTCGCCACCCTTGTGGACGGCATTCCATGGGCTCTGTATGTGCGTCCGTTCCTCTCGTGGACGGTGCTCTTCTTTGCCTTCTATTTCTTTCTCATGTGCCTCGCGGAGTTCTTCCGCCGCAAGTGGGTGAGCCGGGAAAATCTCGCCTTTCCGCTCGTCGAAATCGCCGACAACATTATCCGGCACGACTACCGCCTCGAACTCGGAGGCGATGGAACCAATCCCGAACGGCGCAGCCGCGCCTTCTATCCGCTCGCCATGATGGGTTTCGCCGTTGGTTTTCTGATGCTCTTTTTCGAGGCTTTGGGACATTACGGGTTTCTCGCCGCCGACGCTTCCTTTTATTTTCACTTCAACGACGAAATCTTCGCGCAGGCGGGTGGGGCGTTGCGCGAGGTGCCGACGATGGTTTTCGTGCTCTCGCCCATTGTCGTCGGGCTCGTCTTTCTCCTCAGTCTTGAGGTCGGCTTCGCCATTTGGGCAACGTTTCTGCTCTACATCGGGATTAGTTGGGTCTTCCGCCTGATGTTCCCGAATCTGCAGGACAGCGGCTGGACGGGTTTCGGCGACGGGCGCTTTTATCCGTGGCCGATGGAGCAGATGCTCGGGGCCTGCCTTGTTTTCGCGGTCTTCATGATTTGGAAGAGCCGCCAAAACGCGACCGTTCCCAAAACGTCCGCCGAAAAAGCGGAGGCCTACCTCCCGCCCGCCCTCACCCGCTGGGGTCTCATCATCGCGCCGGCGGTGATTCTCGCCCTGCTCTGGAGCCTCGGCGTGCGCAGTATCGCGCTCCTCAGCGCTTTCAGCATCGCTCTGCTCGCGGTGACCGTCGCGGCCGCGCGCGTGCGCGCTGAGACCGGGCTTCCCACCACGCACGTTTTTTACGAAAACACCAAACTGCCCATCGTCCTCGGTCTCACCGGCATGTCCGGAGCAAAGAATTACGCGGCCTTTGTGAACATTGTTTTCCTGCCCATGACGCTGCTCTTCCGCACGCTGCCGCAGCAACTGGAGAACATGGAGCTGGCGCGGCGTTACCGCATCTCCTTCCGCACGGTCGCGGTGAGCGGCGCCTTCTCCTTCGCAACGGCGGTCGGCGTCGGCCTTCTGAGCTACCTTCTCTTTACTTTTTACATCGGCCATGACTTCTTCGGCGGAGAGGCGCTGCCGCCCCACGCCGGTCAACCGGGAGGCCAGCAGCTCGCCACCTATCCCCTCTGGGTTTCCCACTTTCTCGGCGAACCCGGGCTCGACCAATTTGATTCACCCAACTGGTTGCGCATCGGTGCCATCGGCGTGGGGGCCGCCGTCATCGGCCTGCTGCTTTACCTTCGCCAAAAATTCCTCCGCTTTCCGCTGCATCCCGTCGGCTACTTGCTGCTCCTTTTGAGCATTCACTACGCATGGGTGTCTCCCTACATAGGCACCGGTGAAGAACGGATCGTGCAAGGCTCGACACTCTGGGGCGGCGCGCTTGTCGCGTGGCTCCTTAAAAAACTGATCGTCAAATACGGCGGCATGACTTCCTACAAGCGTGCCAAGCCGTTTTTCGTCGGTCTCGTTGTCGGCTCGGTCGTCTGTATTTTCACATGGAACGTGATCCACTTGGTCTGCGGCATTTACGCCCGCCATGTGGACAATCCCGGTGCCTTCGCCAGAACCTTCCTCGAATACGTCCCCTACATACCCGCTCTCTACTGATGAACACCGGCTTCCGCAACACGTTCATTCTGCTCATCGCGGCGGCGTCCGCTCTTTCGTCGGCCCATGCCTCCTTCAACGAGGAGATCGCCGCGCGTATCAGCCCGTCCCAGGTCAAGCAGCTCGAGGTGCTTGAAGCCCTCTCCACCGCCTCGCTCAACGAAATCGCGGAGGACACCCGGCCCGAAACGATCCGCGCCCTCACGGCCGAGCTTCTCGACCTCGACGTACCCGCCATCGGCGCGCGCACCGTCCTCGAAAACGGGCGCTCGCCCATCCATGAATTCCTGCGCGGGCGCATCGCCGATCTGGAGGAACACGGTCTCGAATACATCGGTTCGTTCCGTGACCGCGTGGCCGCCCCGGTCGCTTTCGATCATTTGCTCTCCGCCGAGGAGCGGCGCGACCGCGCCCACGTTGTCTTTGAAAGCAGACGCTGGGACGTCCATCCGCTCTGGCCGAACGGACCCATGCCGTCGCTCACGCCGCGGGAGGGTTTGGAAGGGCCCTTGCTCTACGTCCGCCAAGCGCGCTGGGATGACCTGCGCGGGCTGGACCTCGACGGCGCGGTGGCTGTCATGGACTTCGCCGGCGGGCGGCGTTTGGAGCGTCTCTTTTCGCTTGGCGCGGTCGCCGTGGTCGTGGTGGAGGACGATTTTGTGCAATACGGCAACGCACGTATGCTTTTCAGCAGCACCCCCAACCCGTATCCGCGGTTCTACATCGACCGGCAAACGGGCGCGGGCATGGTGGAAGCGGGCCGTGAAAATGCCGCGCGCATGCTCGATGGCGGCAACCCCGCCTCCGCCCGTATTCAGGGCGGCAATGTCTATGAGGAACGCCCCGTGGAGAGTCTTTTCGCGTATCTCCCGCCCACCGATCCAGTTCGTGTTGAGATCACGGAATCGACCCTCCTCGAGCTGATCGCCTCGGATTTTGGACTCACGGCGGAGGATGTTCTCGCCGCGAATGATTTGGAGTCCCCTGAACTCGAAGCGGGGCAGCGTCTTCTCTTGCCGGGCGGGCGCGGCGCCCACACCGTGCGGGAAGGCGAACTGATCGGTCGCTTCTCCTCCCTCTACGGCACCGATGCGGCGGAAATCCTCGCGGCGAACGATCTCCCTCCCGACGCGCCGCTGCGACCCGGAACCTCGCTCCTCATCCCCAACCGCGCCGTGCCATTGGTCTTCACCGCACCGATCGACAGCGCCTCCGTCGTTCCCGACGCGCCCCACGGAGCCCGGGCCATGGCCAATCTCGCTTCCGCGCTCACCCTCATGGAGCACTTTGCCACGAGCCGCTTTGTCAACCGCCGCCGCGGCATTGTCTTCGGCTTCATCGACGGCGACACGCTGGGCGGGCAGGGGAGCCGCCTTCTCGCGGAATATTTCCTCGAGCACCAAGGCGGCCTGACGCTCAGCGGCGGCACGACGGCGGTCGACGCCGAGGGTGTCCTGCGGCGCTATAACGAGGCCCTCCCGTGGATACGGGGCGAGGGGCCGCCACAGAGCGAGGACGCGGCTTATTGGATGGCCGACGAATGGCTCATGGACCAGCTTGAGCAGGTGCGTATCAGCCTTGCGGAACGCCGCATCCCGGAGGTGCTCGCCTTCAACCGCGCGGTTTCGGAGGAGGAGCGCAAGGCCGCTCTGGAACGGCGGCGGGCGATCGAGGCGGAACTCAATTTCATCGTCGACGTGCGCATGCGCAGCCTCGATCTACGGGTCTCCGGGCGGGAACGGCTCCGTGCCTTCGCCGATATTCTCGACGATCCGGAGAAGCGCGAGCGCCTGCGCGGGTATGGTCTTGACCGTGAGTCCCTGCGTGCGGTCTTTGAGCGCGAGCTGGCGGAAGAGCGGCTCACACGCGAGAACCATGAGAATAATCTGGAGATCGCCGAAGCGCTGCTGGCGCGTCTCCGCGGCCACGGCTCGGGCCGTCTCGCGATGGGTTGGCAGCTCGATGTTCTCGACGGCAGCCACACCATCGGCACCACTTTCGGCTCGTCCGACCGCCTCCGCGGCGGTCGCGGAGATCCGTTCCTGCGTCGTGTCGACCCGCGCCTTCGGGAGGTGGCGGCCTATGCCGCCACCCATGCCGGATGGGATGAGGATTTCACGTTTATCTCCACGGACGACCGGGCCAACCTCGCCCTCATCCCCACAAGGCCGATGCCTCTGTACGATGACTTCTGGCTCTACGGGGATGTGCTTCTTTTGCCCATGGGCGGCAAAAACGACCGCACGCCTCTCCTCGACACTCCCGCGGACACGCTGGAAAGCGTGCGTTTCGAGAATGTTTCCGTGCAGGCGAGAACGGTCCTCACCTTGTCCAAACTCGCCGCCGAGAGCCCGGTCGATTCTTCCGTCGATGCCACCGTCCTGCGGCGCGAAATGTCCCGCTTGGTCGGGCGCACGACCCAGTTCAACATCCGCTCGGGCATCGACGCGCGGGACCCCGTCGCGGGCACCTACGTCTATCTGCCCCTCGATCCCGCCGATGGCGCGTTTATCGATGACAATGTGTATGGATTTTTCGGCTACCGACGCGGAGTGGTCGCGATCACCCTCCTCAACGGCTCGTTCCGGATGCCGTTGGAGACACAGCGGTTCCGCTCACGCCCGGTGGTCTTCGCCTATTGGTTGGACCGCGAAGAGGGCCTTTTCCGCAAGGTGATGACGCAAGGGCAAGTGGGAACACAACCGCAGACAAACGATTTCCAATACCGCCGCAGCGCGGAGCTGGAACGAAATCTTGTCCTCATCGACACGTATCCAAAAGTCATTTTTCCCGGCACCGATCCGCATTCCTACGATTCCATCGGCGGCGCGGCGCGTGGTCCCTCCCGCGTGGAACTCATCGACGCGGTGATCGATGGCGAACCGCGCGACTTCGCGGTGGACAACCCGCTCGCTGACTTCCGTGAACCGGATGTCGAGGGCATCACCATTCACATGCCCTTGGACAGCCGGTTCCGCGCGGTCGTGCGGCGCGGCGCGCATCACCGCATGCTTCTGGTCGGCGAGGTGGAAACCGACGGGGTCACCCAGTCGCGCGGCGCGGGCATCTCGGTCGGCCCCGGTCCGGACGGCGACCGCAACATTTACCTTGCCCTGACGCCTCTGCATATCGCGGAACAGATGGCCGCCTTGGCGGGCCAGCGACTCGACCTTTACCGCGCATTTGGGATTTCCTCGCGCGTCCTCGACGCCGCCGTCGAACGCAGCCGGGATAAGCTGGCTGAAGCGCATGCCGCCAAAGCGGAACGCGATTGGATGGGCGTCGTCGGGTCTTCCCGCGAGGCGTGGGGAATCCTCGTGAAAAACTACCCGCGTGTCCTGCAACTCGGACGCGAGGCCGTTTTCTCCGTAATTCTTCTCATGGCTTTCCTCGTGCCCGCGGCGTGGTTTTTCCAGTCTCTTTTCACAAAATCCAAGGGCATTGTTTCCAAACTCGGCTGGACGGCCGGTATCTTCACGGCGGGAACGCTTTTCCTCAATTACTTCCACCCCGCCTTCCGCATCGCGCTTTCGCCCTTCATTGTCGTGATCGCCTTCACGATGATTCTCATGTCGCTCATCGTCATCGGGATTTGTTACCAGCGTTTTGAAGTCCTGCTGCGCCGGTTCCGCTCCGCCTCGGGCGAGGTGGAGAGCGAGGAGATTTCCTTCTTCAGCTCCCTTTCGACGGCCTTTTCCCTCGGCGTGTCGAACCTGCGCAAGCGCATGTTCCGCACCGTTCTCACCGTTCTCACGGTGACGGCGCTAACCTTCTCCATTATCGCATTCGTCGCCGTGACGGGCGAAGACACGGTCTCGCGCGCGTCGGTCGCGCTGGATACCTTTGTCGACGGCGAGCATGTGGAGCCGTTGCCCCCGGCCTACGAAGGCGTGCTCTTCCGTAGTTTCCAGTGGGTCGAGTTTCCGGTCGGCGCCGTGAACGCCCTCGAAACAGAGTTCGGTGACACCCTTGGCATCACCGTGCGGGCGCATTATCTCGAAGTGGAGGGCGGCAACAACGCCGCGCGCGAGGGCGTGAACCAGATTCCCGTCCATCACGCGGAAACGACCCATATCCTCACGGGCATAATGGTCTTCCAGCCCAACGAGCCGGAGTTCAGCCGTTTGCACGAAGCAGTGACGGGCGGGCAATGGTTCTTGCCGGAACGCTTTGACGAGGAAGGCACGCTTGTGCCTCCCGAGCGCTTCAGCGTCATATTGCCCGATGTCGCGGCCCGCACGCTTAGCATCCAAGCCGACGACCTCCTCGATGACGCGGGCAACCGGCGGTCGGAAGCGGAACTGCCGAAGGTGCGCATGAGCGGGCATGAGTGGAGTGTGATCGGTATTCTCAACACGGAAAAGGCCAACCGCATCCGCGATATCAACGGTCGCAGTTTGGCCATGGTGGATTACCTCCGCAGCGGCATGCACCCCGCCGTCAGCGGCGAACTGGAGCAGGAAGGGGATTCCTTCCACATGAACTGGACGCGGCTCGCCATCGTGCCCCACGCGGCCCGCAACGACGTGGGCGCGAAGATCCGCGCCGTTGCCCTGCGTTTCACCGAGGGTGTGGACCAAGAGCAATTTTTCCACGACATCGCGCTGCGGCTCAACCGACCGTTTTTCGCGCATTCGGATGGCGCGGTGAGTTTTGTCGTGCCCCGCCAGACCTTCGACATGGCCGGTGTCGCCAAGGTCGTTCTACCCATCATTCTCTGTATTCTCATTGTCATGAACACGATGCTCGGAACGGTGGAGGAGCGCAGGGGCGAGGTCGGAATGCTCGGAGCCATCGGGCTCTCCCCGCGCCAGATCGCCTTTTTAATGTTCTCGGAATCAACGGTTTTCTCGATCCTCGGCATTGTTCTTGGAACGTTTGGCGGGCTGCTCTTCGCCAATATCGTGCAAGGCCTGAATGCCGCCGACATCGCCTTCTTGAGCGGATTGTCCTTCAACTTCACGTCCATGCTCTCCATGCTCCTCGCGGCCGGCACGGGACTCGTCGTGCTCATGGCGACGCTCATCCCCGCGAAGCAGGCGGCCGCCCTCGCCGCGCCGAGCGGGATGGCCGCGTGGGAACTGCCGCCTCCGGGTGACGACGGCGCCATCCGCTTCGACCTGCCCTTTACACTCACCCGCGGCAACGCCGTCGGCATGGCCGCGTTTTTCCGGCAATTCCTCCTCAACCACACCGAACCGACGAGCGAGGATTTCAATTGCCGCGAGGTCAGCCTTGACCAGACGGAAGAGGAGGGCCAACCCGCCCTCGTCGTGGAGACGTCCATGTGGCTGAGCCCGTATGACCTCGATGTGGCGCAACGGTTCCGCATGCGGATGTATCCGGGTGACGCGGAAGGGGTCTACGCCGTGCGGCTCGTCCTCACACGCTTTTCCGGATCCGAGGACAATTGGCAGCGCACAAGCTACAACTTCCTCAACCTCGTCCGTCAGCAATTCCTTTTTTGGCGTAATCTTTCCCCCGCCGCGCGGACCGAATACATCAAGCAGGGCGCCGCGCTGCTTTCCGGTGAAACCACAGAAGAAAAGCAAACCGCATGAGTGCTGAAAACGACAAGTCTTCCGCGCCGAAGGAGGCGCGGAAGCCGGAGAAGAAAAAGCAACCGAAGCAGGAGAGCTTTTACGATGCGAAGTTCTCCATCGAGGCGATCCAGAGCGAGCCCTACGAAGGCGGCTTCACATGGCGCACAGTCCTCGGCGCGTTCTTCATCTGCTTCGTCATGCTCCCGGGCATCATTTTCATGGGGCTGATGATCGGGCAGGACCTCGGCACGGCGGCGGAATGGGTGACGATCATTCTCTTCGTCGAGGTCTCGCGGCGGGCGTTCATCACCCTGCGCAAGCAGGAACTCTACATCCTCAAATACACCGCCAGCCAGCTGACTTCGGTGGCGGGGGGATTATCGCTTGGTGGCGGCGTCTTTGCATGGCTCGTCTGGCACCGCTACATGCGCAATTCGGAGGCCTTCCACAGCTTCGGTATTTCGCACGAGGTGGCGGACTGGGTCGCGCCCTACGGCGAGGAAGCCTACCAAAGCTTTCTCTCCAGCGCATGGTTCCCGGCTCTGTCGGTCATGCTCATGGCGATGTTGCTGTCCAAGCTCACGCAACTCTCCCTCGGCTTCATCGCCTTCAAAGCCACGGCGGACATGGAAAAGCTGCCGTTCCCGCTTGCACCGATTGCGGCGGAAGGGGCCATCGCCCTCGCCGAGACCAGCCAGGACAAAAACAAGAATAGCTACCGGCAGTATTGTTTTTCGGCGGGGGCCATCATGGGGGTGGTCTTCGGCATCGTTTACATCGCTGTGCCGACCCTCACGGCGGCCTTTATCGGTCGCCCCATCCAGCTCCTGCCCATCCCGTTTCTTGATCTCACAACGTCGTTCGAACGCTGGTTGCCGGCCGGGACGATCGGCCTGAGTCTGAATCTCGCGCTTCTTTTCTTTGGTTTCGTTCTTCCATGGCGGATCGTCATCGGCATGTTTGTCACGGCGATCACGTTCCAAATCATCCTAAACCCGATCCTCCAGCGCATGGGGTACATCCCGAGTTGGGCACCGGGGAAGGACGCCATCGAAACCCACGTCGCAACGCAGATTGACCTCTACATTTCAGTCGGCATCGGCACTTCCTTTGCCATTGCGGTGGTCGGCTTCTACGGGGTCTTCAAAGCCATTTCGAAGGCGCTGCGGGGGCGACGGATGAGCGGGGGAGCCGATGAAGAAAAGGATCCCGGTGATCCGGGCGCGGGCTTCGAGCTGAAGAAGCTGTGGGAGCGGGACATCCCGCGCGGCGATCCGCCCACGTGGGTGGCCCTTGCCGTTTGGATCGGCTCCTCCATCGGTTTCATTGTCCTCTCCAACTACCTCATCAACGCCGGCCTTGAGGAACACGAGCGCTTCAGCATCTGGTGGTTGATCGCCTTCGCCTTTCTGTTCTCGCCGATCAACACCTACATCAACGCGCGGATGTCGGGGATCGCCGGTCAGCACGCGGGCATTCCCTTTGTTTCCGAGGCGGCGATCTTCGCCTCCCGGCACCGCGGGGTGAACATCTGGTTCGCTCCCTTGCCCATCTTTAACTACGGGCAGATGGCCGACCTTCTCAAGGAAACCCAGCTCACACGCACGAAGTTCACGTCCATCCTGCAGGCCGAGTTGCTCGTTTTCCCCCTCATGCTCGTCGCTTCGTTTGTCTTTTGGAGCTACATCGTGGGCCTCGGTCCCATCCCGTCGGAGAATTATCCCTATGTACAGAAGTTCTGGCCGCAGTTCGCGCAGTTGAAGGCGCTCTGGGCCGCCTCCATGCAGGAGGGACAGAGTCTCCTCCTCGAATCGCTCAAACCGGGCCTGATCGGATTCTCCCTCGTCGCCGCGCTGGCGTTTTTCAGCGGGTTCGCCGCCCTCGGTATCAGCGCCCAATACATCTACGGCGGGCTCGGCGCGATGGTCGCCTACCCGCACAACGCCGTTCTCATCTTCCTTGGCGCCGTCCTCGGGCGTTACGTATTCGCCAAAAAATTCGGCCGCGAACAGTGGACCAACTACACGCCCATCCTCGCCGTGGGATTCATGGCGGGTATGGGGCTCACCGGCATGTTCGCCATCGCCCTCAACTTCCTCTGGACCTCTATCGGAACAGCTTACTAGTTTCTCCCCTCTAAATTCCCCGCAGAAGAATGACAGATAATACCAAGGGACTTCCGAACGGTCCCTCGCCTGCGCCTGACGGCGAAGAATGGCGGGGCATGGACCGTAGCGGCGACCTCTACAATCCCTCGCTCTCCGAAGGCACCTTGCGCGCCGCGCGGGAGGGCATCCGGAACCACCGTATGGGCGACGCCACGTTGCGTCTCGTCGACGGCGGCGGAAATCCGCTCAAAGGTGTCTCCGTCGCCATTGAACAACAGCGCCATGCCTTCACTTTCGGAGAAGGGCTTTGGGGCCTCGACGCCATGTGGCGCGACGGCGAGTGGGAGAAGGAGCGTTGCCGCGCGTGGCGCCAGCGCTTCCTCGATGTTTTCAATGGTGCGACAAACCTCTGCTACTGGACGGAGCGGCCCCGCAACGATGCCTCCAAGACGGAGGACCGCCAAGGTGAGCAACGTGTGGAAAATTTTGCCGCCACCGTGGACTGGTGCCTCGCCAACGGCCTCACGGCAAAAGGGCACCCGCTCTTTTGGTCGATCGACAAATGCACGCCGGAGTGGGTCAAGCGCTACGACCTTGAAACCCAAATGAAGTTCGCCGAGGTCCGTGTGCGCAGCCTTGTCGCCCGCTTCCGCGGGCGCGTCACGGTTTGGGACGCCGTCAACGAAGCCCTCTGGGAGCCCGCTCCGAAGAATCTCGCCGCGCGCCACTGGCCTCACATCGAGAGCACGGAAAATATGGCGGAATACATCGCCCCCGTCCTGCGCTGGTGCCGTGAGGAAGACCCCGAAGCGCTCTACCTGCTCAACGACTACGGCGTCGAAAACGAGTCGCGCGGGCACACCGGCTCCGATGGCAGTGAAGTGACGGCGGCTTCCCAGCGGGCGCGCTACATCGCGTTGGCCGACCGCCTGCGCGACATGGCTTTTCCCCCCGACGCCCTCGGTCTCCAGTCCCACACGGGGTGGTTGACGCACCACCGCGAGCAGACCGACGTCTACGACGAGTACGCGGAGGCCGGCTGGCCGGTCCATATCACCGAGTTCTGGGCGCACCTTAAGACCCTCCGCGAAAAGCACCCGGACGTTCCCGAAAAGGATCTCCACGAACTGCTTGCCGAATACGTCGCCAACTACCTCACCGTCGCCTTCGGGCATCCCGCCGTGGAGGCCTTTTCCTTCTGGGGCTTCATGGGTATGGCGGTGGAGTGGCGCGAGCGGTCCGGCCACGAACTCCGCCCCGTGTTCCATCGTATCCGCGATCTAATACACCGTGAGTGGAAAACGACCGCGGAGGCCGTCTCCGATGACGAAGGGGTGGTTCGTTTCCGCGGCTATTACGGTGAGTATGCCGTGAGGACCGCCGGTCCTCCTTCCGCGCCGATGGCCCGCCGTGGAAAACGCTTCCGTCTTGCCCACGGTGCTTCCGGTCCGGTTGTCCTTGGTCTCACGCCCATTGGCGGCGCAGCACGATGAACACGAACAAAGCCAACCCAACACCCTCCCCACCGCGCCTGTGGATCACACCCGAGGCACTCGCGGCGCGGCGGCGCCAATTCAACGCCGGCCCGCTCGCCGACGCCGTGCAGTCATGGCGCGCGGAGGGCGAACGCCTCCTTCAAGGCGACTGTGACGAAGCGGGGGCACCGCTCTTTGAGCGCAAACTGCGCATGGAGCGGGCCGTCGACCTTTGCGCCACGCTTTATCTCGCCACGGGAGAGCCATCCTACGCGCGGGCCGCCGTCGACGGAGCGTTGCGGAACACCACGTTGGGAATCGATTCCTGCCTTGGCCGCGCCGCGCAGGCGAAGCGCTGCGCCATCGCCCTCGACACTTGCGGGGCCGCCGCCGATCCCGCGAGCACCATGGAACTCGCCGCGAAGACGGCCGAACTCGCGCGCGACTTCGTCAATATTTCCCAAGGCAACCCCGATAACCCCTTCAACAACTGGTGGGGGGTGACCCACTCCGCGGAGGGACTCGCGGCGTTGGCCGCACTCCCTTACGACGCCTCGCTCCGAGGAATTTTTGAGGCCGCTGCCGAGAAAGTGCGCTTCTACGTTTCCCACTACGGCGAGCATGGGCATTGCTACGAAGGGACCGGTTACGGGCAATACGCCTTTTCGCATTGGGCGCCTTTTGTCCTCGCCGCGCGCCATGCGGCGGGCTCGGACCTTGTCGGGGAGTATGTCGGCATCGCACGCATGGGAGCGCTCATCGCCGCGATGACCGTCGCGCTTCCCCACCGCGCGGATGCCCTTGGCGCGGATGCCCCGGAGAAGCTCGGAAGAAGGATTTTCTGGAACGACGATGGCGGCAACGGCGGCTTCACCGGCATTGGCATGATGCATTTCGCCCTCACCGATGCGCGCTACCGGTCCTCCCTGCGGGGTTTCTGTGACTCCCTGCACGGGGACCATGGGGACGGGGCATACAAGGAGGCCCAAACCGATCTGCTCTGGACGTTTTTGTATTATCCACTCGACACAGCGGCTGAACCGCCCGAAGCGACCCTGCCGCTGTCCCCCGCCGACTTCCGCACGGGCCTTGCCGTCTTTCGCAACCGCTACCGTGATTCCGATGATTGTGTGTTCGGTGCCTATGCGAAAAACTGGCACGGCGGCGGGCATGCGCACGACGATGCCGGAAGTTTTCGCTTTGTCGGCCTCGGCGGCGAATGGGCGCAGAACGGCGGACAGGCCAAATTCGGTCCGGAAAACCAGTGCGCCATTCTCGTCGACGGACGCCAGAAACCGAAGGGTTGGCCCACGGTTCCCGGCAAGATTCTCTACCATGCGGCCTATCCGGCGGGCGGAGGAGCGGTCAGCCTGCGCTTGGACAAAACCTACAATGTCGCGCGGCTCGACCGGCATTTCGCCGTCGACTACAGCGGCAAGCTCGGTTGCGAAGCGATTGTCGCCGTGCATGACCGCCTGTGGGACAAAGAGGAGCGCGAGTGGACATGGACCCTTTGCCTCGGCCCCGGCACAGAGTTCGAAGCGAAGCCCGGCGGCGGCGGATTCATCCTGCGCCGCCCCGCATCAGACGCCGTTCTCGACGCTGCCTTCCTTCAACCGCAGCCCGTGACGGTCGAGCTTGTCGAGGGACCCGCGAGCGAGCGCACGTTCAGCAACGGTGCTCACCGCGTCTACCCCGGCGTACGCCACGTGCGGGCTTCGGTGCGGGCGAAGCAAACGGAATTTTTGGTCGTCTTCTCCCTCTGTCGCGGCAAGGTGCCGCCGTGGACGCGCACGGAACGCAACGATGTCGTGGCCGCCGCGTGCGGGGACGTGGAGATCGCTTTGGAAATGAGCCGCTGGCACGAGGGGCCGCTCAGAATTCAACAAATCGAAGACAAAGGGCGCGTATGAAAAACGTCGCAATCATCGGAGTCACCGGCTACGCGCGGGTGCATGTGGAAGTTTGCCTGCAATTGCAGGCGTCCGGGCAACTGCGCTTGCGCGCCGCGGTCGTTGTCAATCCGGAGGAGGCCTCCGCCCGCGTGGAAGAGCTGCGCTCCGCCGGTTGCCGGATCTATCCGGACGATGACTCCATGTGGGCGGCGGAGTCGGGCAAGATCGATCTGTGTATAATCCCGGTGCCGATCGCTCTGCATGCTTCCATGACCATCAAAGCACTTCATGCCGGGGCCAACGTGCTCGTGGAAAAGCCGCTCGCGGCCACCGTGCAGGAAGCCCTTGCCATGATGGAAGCCGAGAAGAAAACCGGACGCTTCATTGCCGTCGGCTTCCAAGACTTGTACTCGCCCGAGGTGAGTTCCGTCAAGGAGGCGGTCGTGAGCGGTGCCGTCGGCGATATCCGCTCTATCCGCTGCTGGGGTCTTTGGCCGCGACCACCGTCCTACTACCACCGCAACAACTGGGCGGGTCAGCTCAAAGCGGGAGAGAGCTGGGTCCTTGATTCACCCGTGAACAACGCCATGGCCCACTTTCTTAATCTCGAGCTGTTCTTAGGGGCCAAGGGCCTCCGGGAGGTGGCGCGGCCAACGGTTGTCGAGGCCGACCTTTACCGCGTGAAGCCGATCACAAACTTCGACACCGCCGCCATCCGAATCACCACGGCCGACGGACCGGAGTTGTTTTTCGCCGTCTCCCATGCCTGCGATAGACGCGTCCAACCCGTCTTGCACATTGAGGGCTCGGAAGGCCGCGTCGAGTGGTCTCACTGTGATCCGTTTCGCATCGTGCGCTACGGCGCTGAACAGGCGGTGGAGGTATATCCATTCACCGACTACAATGAAGTCCGCTCAAGCATGATGCACTGCGTCCTCCGGCGCCTCGAAGACCCCTCCGCCAAAGTCTGCACGGCTTCCATGGCCTTCGCTCACACTCTGGTGGTCAACGCGCTCCATGAGTCTGCCAGGATTTCCGATGTCCCGGCGGAGTGGACATTCACTTCAACGGTCAACGGCGAGGAAAGCCTGTGCCTAAAGGGATTGCCCGAGGCGATAGAGACCACGTTTAACACAGGAAAACTTTTCCGCGAACTCGACCTCCCATGGGCACAGAGCGAAGGCCGCGAGTTCAGCCTCGCCGGTTACACCCGCTTTTCCGGCGGCCGCCTTGAGGAAGAAATCGCCGCCGGCGGCGTTGCCTGAGCTATTGTCGAGCTAATCCGGTCGGCTCGCCGCAGCGGTGCCTTCGATTCGCCGCGTGAGAGCGTTTGGTTGCATAGACCTGTCCGGATGTCATCCCCTTGGATTCTCGACCGCGCGCGACCTTGCCCGCGAACGCGCCACCGCAAGGTCGACATTGTCGAGCAGTTCCACGGGCCGGCATGGCGGCGGGCGCTTCATCCTCGCAAGAACCCGCGCCCCTTCACCTTCTTCCAGCCACTCGCGCGTTCCCAGCGCACGCCCCTCCGTGAGAAACCGCGCGCGTAGCCGCAGCAACTCGTACGGCTGCAACTCCCCGCCGCTCTTCACCGCTTCCAGCAACGCCTCAGGGTCGATCCTCGCGCCCATGCCGTCGCCTTTGGCCCCCGCTCCCTTCCCGAGCATCAGCAGACGGTAGCGCGCAAGGGCCTCCGCCCTGTCTTTCGATCCAGGAAAGCAGGCGGACAGCGCACAGCAGAGCCCTTCCCTCCCCGCCAGCGCCTCCGCGTAGCCGCACCAGCGGTAGTTCTCCGGCAAATCCGCCAGACCCGCCCGCACCGCGTTCAAGTCGATGTAGGCCGCGATCAGCCCCACCAGCCAAGGCGTGTCCTGCACGAGCACGCTGCCGAAGCGCTCCGCCCACAGCGTCCCCGCCGTCCCGTGCGCGAGATTGAACCACCGCGTGTAGCGCTGCCGCAAGGTGCGCATGAACTCCGAGATATCCCCCATGCGACGGCGAAGCCGCTCCCGCAGGGCCTCCGCTGTCTCCGGATCTCCCTTCTCAAGCGCGTGCGCCAGCTCGTCCGCATTGAGCCCGCTCCACTGCGCCCGCGAAGCACCGTAGAGGGCGCGGTAGCGTTGCACCAAGGTCGCATCGTCGCACATCCGCGCCGCCGGATCAATGCGCACCAGAATGTGGAAGTGCGTCTCCAGCACACAGTAGGTGATCAACTCCACCCCGCTGAACTCCGCCGCACGGTGCAATGCCGCAACCCATACCTCCCGCTGCCCCTCCAACAGCAACCGACGCCGCTGAATCACCCGCGATGTCACATGATATACCGCCGGCCCGTCATCACGTTTTATTCTGATTTCTCCCATCTTGGAAAAACCCTAGAGCCTCCGGAGACAAAACACAAGATATTTCTTCAAGATATTTATACGCTTTGAGACTGCGGCTCAGGCACCCTTCCGGCTCAGGCGACAAAGAGGGCGACGATACTGACGTTATCGGGGGCACCCATGGCGAGGGCTTTTTTCATGAGGGCTTTGACGGCGTCTTCCGGAGTGCGGGCGGCGTGGAGGAGGGCGTGGATTTCCTGGCGGCGGACGACCTTGGTGAGGCCGTCGGTGGCGAGAAGAAAGCGGTCGTCGGGGATGGCCTCCATGGCGATGATCTCCGGGGCAAAGGGATCGCTCTCGCCGATACATCGGGTGAGCGTATGGTAGAACTGATCGGGCATTTTCTCGCTTGGCACGGATTCGCGGCGGCCTTGGATTTCCGCCGCCACGGTGTGTTCGGTGGTGATTGTGCGCAGGTGGTTGTCGCGTAGCCGCCAAATCATGGAATCGCCCGTGTGTCCGATCCGGATGCGCTCGTCGCGCCAAAGCAGGCAGGTCAGTGTCGTAGCAATGCCGAGACGGGGGTGCCGGCGGCGCCCTTCGAGGAAGATCGTCCGGTTGATCCCGGCAAGGATCCCTTCGAGGTCCACGACGGCGACGGCCCCCGCTTCGCCGATTTTATCGGACAGGAGTTCGAGCGCACGGCTGCTGGCGTAATCCCCGTCGGGCAGGCCGCCGACGCCGTCGGCGACGGCAAACAGCCCAAGATCCCCGCGGACAAGGACGGCGTCTTCGTTGCGCTCGCGCACGCGGCCCGGGTGGGTTTCTCCGTAGCTCTGAAATTTCATTCGGTTGGTATGGTGTGCCCCGCGCCCGGCACTATGCACGGTGCGCTGCATTTGCATGGTGACAACCGTGTCACAATCAGACGGAAACCGGAAGCAAATAGAGCTTTCTCGGTCCCGAGCCTTGACGCGGGCACCTTCGGTGCCGAACCTCTGCGCGCACTGAAACACTCTTGTCCGGACCGATGTCGAAGCCATTAGCGATAACCGTATACATCTTCACACTGGTGTTTTTCGGGGCCTTTTTCTTATGGCCCATCTGGCAGATCCTGCAGGGCGGCTTCTACGACGCCGGCGAATTCACCCTCGCCTATATCGTCGAGGTCTTCCGCAACCCGATCTACCTTGAGGGACTTCTGAATTCCTTCGGACTTGCTATCTTTGCGACGACTCTTTCGCTGCTTATCGCCGTACCGCTGGCATTTATCGCCGACCGCTACGAATTTCCGTTCAAAAAACTGTTCATGGGTCTCGTCCTGCTACCGATCATGCTGCCGCCTTTCGTCGGTGCCATCGGCGTGAAGCAGATTTTCGGGCAGTATGGCGCCGTCAACGCGTTTCTCGAAACGGTCGGCATTCTCGCGGAGGGACAGACCATCGACTGGTTGGGCCAGGGGCAGTTCTGGGGCGTGGTGGTCGTTACGGCACTGAGCCTGTATCCGATCCTCTACCTTAACGCGGTGGCCTCTCTCGCCAACATCGACCC
Source organism: Opitutales bacterium (assembly GCA_007123395.1). Classification (GTDB taxonomy): domain Bacteria; phylum Verrucomicrobiota; class Verrucomicrobiia; order Opitutales; family Oceanipulchritudinaceae; genus SLLG01. The sequence goes on along the minus strand of SKLD01000077.1, from coordinate 14,327 downwards.
CGCGATGGAGGAAGCAGCGGAGAATCTCGGATGCCGCGGCTTCAAGCGCTTTTTCAAGATCACACTCCCGCTCATGCGTCCGGGTCTCTTCGCCGGATGCACCATCGTCTTCATCTGGGCTTTCACGGAGCTGGGCGTGCCCCTGATCTTCGACTACTCACGTCTTACCTCGGTGCAGATTTTCTTCGGCATCAAGGACATCGGGGGCAGCCCCTTCCCCTACGCACTCGTCGCGGTGATGCTCTTTTTCTCCGTCTTATTCTACGCCGTGGGCAAGGGCCTCTTCGGACGGAACACCTTTTCCATGCTTGCCAAGGCGAGCCACGCGGGCGGTGCGCGGAGGCCCGGACTCTTCGGGCAGGCGGTCTGCGTGCTGATTTTCGGCGGCGTCATCCTCGCCGCCCTGCTGCCGCACGCGGGCGTCGTCCTCGTCGCCTTTGCGGGAGACTGGTACGCGAGCATCCTTCCGCTCGACTGGACGTTGCGCAACTTCGAGCTGGCGCTCGGTCACCCGCTCACAGTGTCATCCATTCGCAACAGCCTCTTTTACGCCAGCGTTGCGACCGCCCTGAACATCGTCCTCGGTGTGTGCATCGCCTTTGTCGTCGTGCGCACCCGTCTGCCCGGCCGCCACGCGCTGGACACCATGGCCATGCTTCCCCTTGCCGTGCCGGGCCTTGTCATGGCCTTCGGCTACCTTGCGATGAGCCAAGAGGGCAAATTCTTCTCCTTCATCAACGCCGTCGAAAACCCCACCGTTCTGCTTATCATCGCCTACGCTGTACGTAAGCTGCCTTTTGTCGTGCGCTCTGCCGTGGCGGGATTACAGACGACAAGCGAAACCTACGAGGAAGCCGCGCAGAACCTCGGTTCGCCCCCGCTCAAGACGGCCTTCCGCATCACCCTGCCCCTCATTCTTGCCAACCTGCTAGCGGGTGGTCTCCTCGCCTTCTCGCAGTCCATGCTCGAGGTGTCCGACTCGCTCATCCTCGCACAGAAAGCCCAGTACTACCCGATCACCAAAGCCATTTTCGAGTTGATGCAGTTCCTCGGCGACGGACGCTTCATTGCCAGCGCTCTTGGTGTCTGGGCCATGGCCTTCCTCGCCGTCACCATCATCGGAGCGAGCCTCCTCCTCGGCAAGAAGCTCGGCGCCATTTTCCGCGTGTAGGCTCAGGGGCCGGCAGGCCCGGCGGCGAGCACGACGCGGAAGCGGCGTTAGAGGGGAGGGAAGTGCGTCAACCGCAGGTATCGACGGGCGGCATCGAGAAGCCCGCGCCCTTCCTCACCGACCAGCTGTCTTCGTTCGACCGCCTTGACAAGGAAGCTGCAAATCTGCGGAAACCTCTTGGCATCCGCGCGTTTTCCGCTACGTTCGCATCCCGATGTTGCCGATCAACAACGCCTTCTCCGCAGTCGCCCTCGGGTGCTCGCTGCTTTTTCCCATCCCAGCCAGTACTTTAGCGCAGGCCACCGTTCCCGGCGATCCTGTCGTGCGGCTCTCCGCCAAGACCGTGCATATGCCCTCGAAAGGGATCCGCGACCGCGAAGATTCGATACGCTCGACGCGCGTGCAAACCGGGATCGAGTATTCGCAGGGCATCGTGCCGGGGGCCTTCCTCGCCGCCGGTCTATATGTCGCCGAGACGCGCAACCGCTTTGACGCACAACCGGCCCGCTGGGGCAACGTGCGCGAGGTGGATTTCGGGGGCCGCTGGGTGCAGTATGTCGATGAATCCTGGGGATACCAGCTCATCGGCGGTGTGCGCACCGCGGCGGAGCGTGGCGTGTCCGTGCGGCGCGGCACGACCTACATGGGAGGCGGCGTCGTACAACACCGTTTCAGTCCTGATCTCACGCTTGGCGGGGGTGCGTTCTTCATGTCCCGGCTCGACCGCTCAAACCGCCTCCTTCCCATTATTTACCTTGATTGGACGCCGGACGAGCACTGGCGCGTGACCACCGCCAACGGTGTCATTGTGCGCTACGATGTGCAAGCCGACGAGCGACACTGGATCGAGGCGTCCGTGCTCTGGGATTCACACCAGTTCCGCACCCATCCGGGAGGATCGGGCCAACCCGGCCGCGCCACTGTTGAAGAAAAGGGCTGGACGCTCTCCCTCGCCTACCGCTTTCGCTCGGAAGCTGGATGGATGGTGCAGCCCTTCGTGTCGCTTGCGCACCGGCGCGATTTCGAGGTCCGGCGCGGCGGCACGCAGATCGACCGCTTCCGAACGGGTCCGGCGCCAAGCTTGGGCATAACCGCGACCTACCGTTTTTGATTCATTGCGAGACGTACGGTGGTGCCCTCGCCGGGCACGCTCTTCACCGTAAGGCGGCCCTTGGAGCGGGCGAGAGAGTTCCGCGTCAGCGTCTTACCGGCGGCCTCAGGATGGCCGTGTGGACCACGTCCGCCACACTCTCACCGATGACGCGCCCGGCGTCGTTGGAGAAGCGGAAATGGATGCCCCCGTAGACGCGGCTCATACAGATCTCGTCCGTGCATGCGGAGAAGCTGCGGTAAGTCCGTTCCACCCCCGGCAGCGAGCTGCTTGTTGTCGTAAACGTGTATTCGTCTGTCCCCAGAATGTGTCCGAGCATGCGCGATCCCGCGCCGCTGAAGGCAGCGTGGCCCGATACATAACAGGGATGCGGAGGGGCTTCGAGGAGCGAATCCCATTCCGGATCGGCTGTGGTGGCAGGGTTGCCGTCGCGGTCGGCGAGACGTATTGCCTGGATCGGTCGCCAGAAACCATAATGGTATTTCACGTCCCAACACGCGATCCCGGCATCGGCCATGGCGGCATTGACGAGAGCAAGCAGGCGTGCGGTCTCGAGGAGCGGCATGTCTTCGGCAAGAGCGATGCGGGCACCGATTTCGTTCCAATGGCCCGCCGGCGTGGAGGTGTAGGAAAAGCACGACCAAAACTCGGCGGTTTCCGTCTGTTCACTTGTGCGCTCCGCAGAGACACGGGCACCGAGCCGCCGCACTTCTTCCCATGCCACGGCATATTCCGGTGAACCCGGCGCGGGCGGGGGCGGCGGACGGAAGGCCGACGCGTCCGGCACGGCAAAAGGACGCACCATGGGCCAATGCGGAACTTCCGGAGGACGGAAGCGCGGCGCTGTGCGCCGCCACTTTCCGATTGCATCAACAGGACGGTAGGTGACGGTGGTCGTCGCTCCATCATCAGCGCGGGCATTAATATGAGCGCGCGCAACAGCCTCACCGTAGGCCACGGAAGCATCCGCCACGGTCGCGCTGACGCCGCTGGAGAGCCGCTCGCGGTGCGCACGGAACAACACGTCGAAGGAAGCACGGCTGGCCGGAAAGTGTGCCCTCGCCCCGGCCGAGACGGCCCCGAGAAGGGCAAGCGCGGCATCGGTCCCCGGCTCAGGCGGATCGATATCGAGATACGGCTCGTAGCCACCCTCCACGGCGTTGGCGGCATCAAAGGCAGCGAGATGGATGAGCGCGAGGTTGCGTGATGTGAGGCAGGGTGACGGCGTGAGCAACTGGACAGCCTCCAACATGGCGGTGTTCCACTCCACAAGCACGCGCGCTGCCGCGCCGCAGACCTGTGAACCCGCGAAGAGAACCAACCAGATACAAAACCATTTCATAGCAGCTATAAGCTGAATTCATGATGTTTCCAGTCGGGAAAGCAACGCAAATCGGCATGGTTTCGCCAAGAACCGCATTCACCCGCACAAGGCTTGCCGCAGCTCCGGAAATCCGCTTCCTTCCCCTGCAAAACGGCAACGCTCCATGCCCAAAGCCGAATCTCCTTTTGCTCTTGATTTGCGCTCTGTCGCTTTCTTCCGGATCCTCCTCGGTGCCTTGATGCTCCTTGACCTCGGGATGCGGTTTCCGTTTGTGGAACTGTTTCTCTCCGACGCCGGCGCACTCACCCGCGCCGACCACCTGCGCCTGTTCAACCGGCCGTGGTCACTGTCCGTCTACATGATGGTCGGCGACCCCGCGCAGGTGCGGATGCTCTTCGGGTTGCACGCCGCCGCCGCGCTCGGGCTGGTGCTCGGCTACCGCACCCGCCTCATGGCGGTGGTCTGCTGGGCGATGCTCGTCTCCCTGCAACACCGCAACCCGCTCGTCCTCAACGGCGGCGACACCCTCTTCGCCGTCCTCGCCTTCTGGGCCGTCTTTCTACCCCTCAACGCCCGGTGGTCCGTCGACGCCGCCCTCGCGCGGCGAGCCCGCGCCCAACTCCGGGAAGCGACAGGCGGGACGAGCACCGCGACCACCGCACACCGCTACCACGCGCTGCCCGGCGCCGTCTTTATCCTGCAGATCTGCCTCGTCTACGCCTTCACGCTCACCCTCAAGTCGGGCGAGCTCTGGCGCAACGGCGAGGCCGTCGGCTACGTCCTCCACAATATCGGGCTCATCCGCTCGGGCGGTCTTTGGATGCAGCAGTTCGACTGGCTCCATCCCCTCCTCACGCGGGCCACCTTTCATTGGGAGTGGGTCGGCGTCGTGCTCCTCCTCATGCCGTGGTGGAACACCGTCACACGCCTCGCCGCCGTCGCAGGCTTCGTCACCTTCCACATCTCGCTTGGCTGGACGCTCGACCTCGCCCTTTTTCCGCACGTCTGCGTCGCGGCTTGGATCGCCCTCCTGCCGACGGCCTTCTGGGACTTTTTCGCGCGCTTCCGCTTCGCCGCCGCGCTGCGCCGGGGCGGCGAAGCCCTCGCCGCCGCCGTCGCCACCCTCCCGCTGCGCGGCGGGAGCGTGCGCCCGGTCGGCACGGCGGCCGGCTGCGTTTCTCTCGCCCTACTGGTCCTCGTCGCGGGCTGGAACGTGCGCGGTCTCCCCGACTCCTTCCTGCGCCAGTCCTATCCGAAGTCCTTTGAGTCCACCCTCTACGCCCTCAAACTCCGGCAAAAATGGGGTATGTTCGCGCCCAACCCGCCGCGCGCCGGGGGCTGGTTCGTCATCGAAGCGCAAAAGGTCAACGGCGACTCTATCGACCTCTTCCACCCCGCCGAACCCTTCCGCCTCGCCCGCCCCGAACTCTTCACCGACCGCCTCCCCGACCGGCGCTGGGGCAAGTGGCTCGGCAATCTCCGCCGCCCCCGCTACCGCTCCCTGCGCGAACCGTTCCTCGCCTACATGGTCGACCGCTGGAACACCCGCGCCCCGCGCGAGCACCGCATCGAATGGGCCGAACTCGTCTACTTCCGCGAGGCCATCCACCCCGGCGCCGAACCCGGCAAACCCGAGCCCCGCCGCCTTGCCGCCCACCGCCCCGACGGCACCCGCCAAATCCCCGCCGACCCCGCCCCGCCCGAGACGGACGAAACGGACGAGCCGGAAGATATTTGACGAGCGGGCCCAGCCGCTGTGCCTCGCTTCAGCGTCAGCCTGCGCAGCGCGCGCCCGCACGTAGCGTGAAGTTTCAGCGAGCGCCGCCGATGCGGCCGCCCCCCACCGGCCGCCCGCCGCCCCGCACTGACGCCGGACGCGCCCGGCAATCCGCCACGCTCCCGCCGCCACGGACGGCGGGGTTGAGCGGCGCGACTACGCAGAAACGACCGCCCAAAGTCGGCCTGATTCATCGCCCGATCTCAAGCGGCATCGACAACTGGGGCCCACCGGCTACGCCCGGAATCCGGTTTCCGTCACGGAACGGCGGAACGCTCCGGGGGTTGTACCGGACTGGGCGCGGAACCAGCGGGTGAGGTGCGAGGCGTCGATGAAGCCGTGTTCGTAGGCCAACGCTTTGATACCGCGTGTGTCCGCCGCGAGGGCACGCTCGAGCCGTGCCACGAGTATGGCGTCACGGCGCGCCCGCAGAGACTCCCCGCAGTATTGGCGGCAAAGGCGGTCGAGTTGCGAGCGGCCGAGGCCCGTGAGGCGCGCCCAGCGGGCAATGGGTAGCGGACCCGCGCGCGGTGCGCGGGCAAGGTCGGCGAACACCGTCTCCAAGCGCGGATCCGCCGAGGCCCGGTCAGCAGGGTCGATGCCCGTCGTCTCCAAGGCATCGAGCACTGCGGCGGCGAACCCATACAGTTGCGCCTGCGCCCGCAAGGCATCCGCCGGACTGCCTCCATGTGCCGCGCGGAGACATTGCACAAGCCGCCGAGCCGCTTGGGCCGCGCCGTCCGCCCCCTCGCCCGGCGGCCACACGATCAGCGGCAAGGCCGGGAAGAGCGGGCGTCCGTCCGCCGCGTCGACCGCGAAATGCACCGAAACAACCCGCGCGCCGGCGGAAAAACGGTGTTCACGCAGGCCGCCGGGCGCGATGAAAACGGTCGCTCCTTTCTCGGCAACAACACGGTCCGGCGCAGCCTCGCCAACCGTCATTACAGAGACGGTTCCGCTCAAAATATGCCACCATACACAGTGACGGTGGCGCACTGAGAGCCGTCGCGCGAAACCAGGAACTTCCCCCTCGTAGGCCATTAAAATTTGGCATTCAACGGAAATCGGCGGGACCATCCGCCGCAGCCTTGCCGCCCCTTCGGCGTCACGATTCGCAACTTTCATGCGCAAAATCTACAAGGATTTTCCCGGATTCGACAAGGATGTTCGGTTTACAAGGAACACCACGCGGCGGAAGATTCGCGCCATGAATGCCGTTGCTTCCCCTCCCGGCCGACACCGGGTTCCCGTCTTCGCCGAAACAGACGTCCTTATCATCGGAGCCGGTTCCGGTGCCGTCGCCTGCGCGCTGGAATGCGCGGCACGCGGAATGAGCGTCTTGGCCGCGTCGGACCGCTCCTACTTCGGCGTAGAGTCGGCGGGTGCGCTCCGCCTCGACTCCTCCGGATTCACCGGCGACGACCCGCTCCTCACCGCCGTCCGTGCGACGGCGGACAACGGTTCCTTCCGGCCCGGTGCCGTCAAGCGGATCCTTGAGCAACACCTTCTCGCCGCCGGTGTGCCCTTTCTCTACTACGTCCGTCCGGTCGCCCCGCTCCGCGGCCGGGACGGCACCCTGCGTGGCTTCGTCTTTGCCTCGCGCACTTCCCTCTTCGCCGTGCGTGCGCGCATTGTCATCGACGCGACCGAACATGCCCTTGCAGCCCAAGCTGTCGGCGCGGCCCCTGCCCCGCCCTCCGGTCCCTGCGAGTGGACCGTTCTCTCCGCGCGGACACCGGAACCGGCGGGCCCATGGTGCGACACCGGCATGCACTACCGATTTGCGGGTAAAAAGGACGGCGATCCCGCCGAATACAAGGCATGGCGGGCGCGGTTTGACGGCCCCGCCCCGGACACGCCGCTTGCCGCACGCGCGGCGGCGGGCTTCCACTTGCGCGCGGAAAACGCGTTTTCCGGCATACGGTTGTCCGCCGACGCCATCGCATCGGTCCCCTCGAAAGAAGAACCGGCGGCTCCGACCGGCATCATCCGTTGCCGCACGGATGCGCCGACAGGCGAAATCCCCGATGCTGCCGCGCATGTCCTTGCCGGACGCCGTTGCGCTGAGTCGGCTGTCGAGCTGGCGGCAGGCGCTGATCCCATGGAGTCCTCCGATGCGTTTTCCCCCGGCGGCTCCACCGACGCGCTCGCGTCCTTCGCGCCCACCTTTATCCGCCCGGCGCGCTGCCTGGGATGGATCGAGGTTGAGTTTCCGGAACTGCCTTGCATCGCCGCCGTGGATGTTGCCGTCGCCGGCGGGGGCACGGGCGGCGCATCGGCGGGGATCGCAGCGGCGCGCGCGGGTGTCCGCGCCGTCATCCTCGAAACGCAGCACGCCCTCGGCGGCGTGGGCACCGCCGGCCTCATCGCCCGCTACTGGTTCGGCAACCGTGTCGGCTTCACCGCCGAGATCGACCGCGAGGTAACGGCCTTTTCCGGGCCGGACGCGCCCAGCTCAAAGGGCACCGAGTGGAACCCCGAGGACAAGTCGCACTGGCTCATGCGCACACTCCGCACGGCGGGCGGCGAGGCGTGGTTCGGTAGCTTCGCCTTCGGCACGCGCGTATCCGGTGGACATGTGGAGAGCCTGCTCGTCTCCACGCCGTTCGGCGTCGGCCGTATCGACTGCGCCTCCGTCATCGACGCCACCGGCAACGCCGACATCGCGGCGGCGGCGGGCTCGCCGTGCCGCGTGATCGGGTCGGACCACGTCGCCGTGCAAGGCGCCGGGCTTTCACCGCGCAACCCCGCCCGCGACTATCGTAACACCGATCACGCCTTCATCGACGATTGCGACATCGAAGGCGTCACGCACGCCTTCACCGTCACCCGCGCGAAGTTTGCCGACGAGTTCGACATTTCCACTCTTGTCGACAGCCGCGAACGCCGCCAAATCCGCAGCGACGTCGAGCTGTCGCCGCTCGACTTTCTCGCCGACCGCACCTTCCCGGACACGGTCGTCACGGCGGAGAGCAATTTCGATACGCACGGATTCACCGTGCATCCCGTCTTTCAGATTGTCCCGCCCCACAAAAAGCCGCTCCGCGTCAACGTCCCCTACCGGTGCATGCTCCCCGTGGGTATCGACAATGTCCTTACAACCGGACTCGGCATGGGGGCGCACCGGGATGCCCTGCCCGTCGTGCGTATGCAGGCCGATGTGCAGAACCAAGGTTACGCCGCCGGGATCGCCTGCGCGCGGGCCCTGCGCGACGGCACCAGCCCCCGCGCGGTCGATATCCGCGCCGTCCAGCGCGCGCTTGTCGACAGCGGTATCCTTGCCCCCGAAGTCACGGGCCACGACGATTCCTTTCCCCTCGCGGACGCCGCCCTCGCCGAAGCTGTTGCGAACGGCCCGGCGGACCTCCTCTCCTGCGCCATTCTCGTGGGCAACGCGGAACGCGCCCTGCCCGGACTCCTCGCGCGCTGGACGTCCCCGCACGACGAAGACGACCGCCTGCGCCTTGCCCTCCTCCTCGGCTTCCTCGGACTGCCGCAGCCCGCCGCATACCTCGCCGAGCGCATTGAAGCGCACGACTGGGACGACGGCTGGAACTACACCGGTATGGGACAGTTCGGGCGCAGTAGCAGCCCACTCGACGACGCCCTCCTCGCCCTTGCCGGCACGGGCGAAACCGGGGCCATCCGCCGTCCGCTTCTGGACAAAATCGAGGCCCTTGCGGGCGACGCCGCCTTTTCGCATTGCCGCGCCGTGGCCACCGCAGCGACCGCCGCCCCCGGGCCCGATGTCGCCGCCGCCCTCGCCCGGCTCCTCTCGCTGCCGGAAGTGCGCGGCCACGCGTGGACCTCCGTCGACGACGCCCTGCGCAACCTCGATCCCGACCCCAACGAGACACGCACGCGCAACCTCGCCCTGCGCGAGATCACCCTCGCACGCGGACTCTATCTCAGCGGCGACCACCAGAACATCGGTCGGAAAACGCTGGAGATCTACGCCAACGACATCCGCGGCCAGCTCGCCCGCCACGCCCAAGCGGTGCTGGACCACAGACCGTAATTCGTGCTATTCACTCCGCAATATCAAAAAAGATTTTCCGCTCCCTCTCCGTCTCCTTCTTCATCTCTCTCTTCGTCTCCCTGCTCATCTTCAACATCTATGCAGTATTTTTCATCTTGTTCGGCCCAACCGACGACAAGTGTGTCGACGGATGCGTGGCTCCGTCGCTACGGGCAAACCTTCCACGGAGATTCGATTTTGACCCGGACCTTTGGGCTTGCCTCACGATGCCCCCATACTCCCGCCGCACGGAAGTAGGTGCGAGAGCTTGCTCCGCACCCCGCCGAAGTCGGGACGGCTAACCCATTCATTGGACGCCAATCATTGGCTCTCGAAGGCATAGCGACAAGAGCGCGGTGTCACCACAGCCGGCCAATGCGAACATCCTGATTCTTTCAACACCGACCTTTTGCAGCATGTGTCCCGATAGTAGATTGTATATTCCATAGTGAAAAATTCGTTGGGATCCTCAAACTGTTTCACAAAGAACGCGATTGAGTATTCGTAATCTTCGACTTCGTCAAACGGATACGGAATCAATCCGATCCCGCGCAAGGCGGCCACAAATGCTTCCTCAGCAATTATATCCGCGACTTCACTATCGAAGTCGTATTCGATCACGTAGTTCAACCTCCTTGTGCAGGCACTGCAAACAAGGACAATCAAGAGGACACAAATGGCGATTGAATGGAACGACTTCGATTTCATGTTTCTTCCCACCACTTAGGTTCGACCGTCCGCTACCCGACCGCACACCCGTTGCGACGCGTTAGAACGTTCGGCTCGGCGGGGTGTGCCGCGGGACAGTTGGGCCGTTCGCGAATTCGCTTAACAACACGGTGCCGCTGAAATTCACGGTTCCACGCGGCGTGTCAATAGAATTCGCCGTGGTTGCGGAAGCGTCTTCGCGGGCCTTTGTTCGGCTCCGGGGCAGGCGCAATTTCCGCCGCGCCCCGCCGGTCCTCACTGCCCCGGCATACCGAACGCCAACGCGCTCACCCGAAGATCAGGTCGCGCCACGGCGAGCTTCCGTGCTCCGTTGTTTGCCTGCCATACCCTACGCGTTGCCGAACGGCTTCGAGCAGAAGAGGGGACATTTCTTTGTCCCCGGCACCGGAACCGGAGCTGCCACCGCAAACACGGACAGGCTCCGAGGCGCGCAGCGCCGACATGTCGAAGACCATGTCCGTGCTCCTACGGGGCCACCGAACGGCTTCGAGCCGGAGAGGGGACATTCCTGTCCCCGGCACCGGAACCGGAGCTGCCACCGCAAACACGGACAGGCTCCGAGGCGCGCAGCGCTGAAATGTCGAAGACTGTATCCGTGCTCCGTCGCCTTCCAGCCGCACACGGACAGGTTCCGAGGTGCGCAGCGCCGACATGTCGAAGACCATGTCCGTGCTCCTACGGGGTCACCGAACGGCTTCGGGCCGGAGAGGGGACATTGCCTGCGGCCATCTCCGCTTCGCATCCGTCTTGTCCCCGGCACCGGAACCGGAGCTGCCACCGCAAACACGGACTGGTTCCGAGGCGCGCAGCACCGACATGTCGAAGACCATGTCCGGGCTCCGTCGCCTGCCCAGCCCGGACTGAGTACCGTGAGCCGTCGGGAGCTTGGACTATGCCCGGAGGTCGAAGCGGTCCAGCTCCATGACTTTATGCCATGCGGCGACGAAATCGCGGAGGAAGCGTTGTTCGCCGTCGACGGTGGCGTAGACTTCGGCGAGGGCGCGCAGCTCGGAGTTGGAGCCGAAGATGAGGTCCACACGCGTGCCGGTCCACTTGAGGTCGCCGGTCTTGCGGTCGCGGCCCTCGAACTCAGTGCTTGTCTCGGACGTCGGCTTCCATGTGACACCCATATCGAGAAGGTTGACGAAGAAGTCGTTGGTCAGCGTCTCCGCGCGGTCGGTGAAGACGCCGTGGGCGGTGCCGCCGAAGTTGCTGCCGAGCACACGCATGCCACCGACAAGGGCGGTCATTTCGGGGGCGGTGAGGGTGAGTAACTGGGCGCGGTCGAGGAGCATTTCCTCGGCGGAGACGGTGTAGCGCCGCTTCGCGTAGTTACGGAAGCCGTCGGCCTCGGGCTCGAGGAAGGCGAAGGACTCGACGTCGGTCTGCTCCTGCGAGGCGTCGGTGCGGCCCGGCGTGAAAGGCACGGTGACCTCGTGCCCGGCGCGGCGGGCGGCCTCCTCGATCCCGGCGCAGCCGCCGAGGACGATGAGGTCGGCGAGGGACACCTTTTTGCCGTCGGAGCGGCCCTCGTTGAACTTTGTTTGCACCGCTTCGAGCGCGTCGAGCACCTTGGGCAGTTCGGCAGGGTGGTTGACTTCCCAATACTTCTGCGGAGCGAGCCGGAGACGCGCGCCGTTGGCCCCGCCGCGCATGTCGGAGCCCCGGAAGGTCGAGGCTGAGGCCCACGCGGTCGAGACGAGCCGCGAAACGGACAGGCCCGAGCCGAGGATCGCTTTCTTCAGTTCGGCGACATCGGATTCGTCGATCAACGGGTGGTCGACTGGCGGTACGGGGTCCTGCCAGATCAACTCTTCCTCCGGCACTTCCGGCCCGAGGTAGCGGGCGCGCGGCCCCATGTCGCGATGGGTGAGCTTGAACCACGCGCGGGCGAAGGCGTCCGCGAACTCCGCGGGATTTTCGTAGAAGCGCTTGGAAATCTTCGCGTAGGCGGGATCGAGTTTGAGCGAAAGGTCGGTTGTGAGCATGAACGGCGCGTGCCGCTTTTCCGGATTGTGGGCGTCGGGCACGGTGCCCGCGCCCGCGTCGCCCTTCGGTTTCCACTGGTAGGCGCCAGCGGGGCTCTTCGTCAGCTCCCAGTCATATTTGAAGAGATTTTCGAAGTAGTTGTTGCTCCATTGCGTGGGTGTCGTCGTCCACGCCCCTTCGAGGCCGCTCGTGATCGTGTGCTCCCCGTGGCCGGGGCCGAAGCGGTTGCGCCAGCCGAGGCCCTGCTCCTCAATGGGGGCGGCGGCCGGCTCGGGACCGACGTACTCGCCCGGATCGGCGGCGCCGTGGGTCTTGCCGAAGGTGTGCCCTCCCGCGATGAGCGCGACGGTCTCTTCGTCGTTCATGGCCATCCGGGCAAAAGTCTCGCGGATGTCCTTGGCGGCGGCGAGGGGATCGGGATTGCCGTTCGGGCCTTCCGGATTGACGTAGATCAGGCCCATCTGGACGGCGGCGAGCGGGTTCTGCAAGTCTCGGTCGCCGGAGTAACGCTTGTCGCCGAGCCACTCGGCTTCCGGACCCCAGTAAATGTCCTCTTCCGGCTCCCACACGTCGACGCGCCCGCCGGCGAAACCGAAGGTCTTGAAACCCATGGACTCGAGAGCGACGTTGCCCGCGAGGATCATGAGGTCTGCCCAAGAAATCTTGTCGCCGTATTTCTTTTTGATGGGCCAGAGGAGGAGGCGCGCTTTGTCGAGGTTGGCGTTGTCGGGCCAGCTGTTCAGGGGGGCGAAGCGCTGCGCGCCGGTGCCGCCCCCGCCGCGGCCGTCGGCCGTGCGGTAGGTGCCCGCGCTGTGCCACGCCATGCGGATGAAGAGCGGGCCGTAGTGCCCGTAGTCGGCTGGCCACCATTCCTGCGAGTCGGTCATGAGGGCGGTGAGGTCCTTCTTCACCGCCTCAAGATCGAGCGACTCGAACGCTTCGGCGTAATCGAAGTCCTCCCCCATCGGATTGGAGAGGTTGGAGTGCTGGCGCAGGATATTCAGGCGCAACTGCTTCGGCCACCAGTCGCGGTTGGAAAAGCCGCTCCCGGCGGTAGGGTTGAGCGCGCCGCTCATGAAGGGGCACTTGCCGCCGCCGTCCGGTTGGTTCTGCGGTTCGTCCTGGTTGACGGATTCGAGACGTGTTTCGTGTGACATAGTGATGAAGCTGCTCTGGATTTCCGTAAGGGTGAAGAAAAAACCGACGGAAATCCCGGACGTCCGAAGAAGCAAACCGGAATCGCGGAAAACCGCGAGAGCGTCCACGGCATTGATTTCAGGACGGGCTTGTCCACGATGGGGGCATGTCCGGATTTGTGAACTTTGTCTCGCCCCCCAGCCTCTCCTTTGCAGGGCTGATCGAGCAGGCCTTCAAGGCGCAGTGGCGCAGGGTCAGCGCGCTGCCCATCGTCACGATCCGGAGCCACGAAAAACGCGTCGCGGACACCCCCGGCTGCCGGGGAATCGTCCTGCCGGTAAGCAACCGACGGGTGTTCGAGATGACTGCGGCGCTTCGCATGCCGACGGTCAACACCTCCGAACGGCTGCCGCCCTGCCCCCACGCCGTGAACATCCGCTACGACAGCGACGAGATCGGCGAAATCGCCGTCGCGCACCTCGCCGCAGTCGGATACCGGCGCTTCTACTTCGTGGGCGATCCGCCCTCCGCGTTCTCGGAGGCGCGCCGCGCGGGATTCGCCGCCGCCCTCGCGGACGCCGGCCTGCGCCTCGAAAACGACTTCAGCTTTGAAAAGCGCAACCGCATGGACCCGGAGTCGACCGAGCGGGCGGAGGCGCGGCAGGTGGCGACATGGCTCTCCGAAATCGGCCCGAGCGGGGGCGTCTTCGCGGCCAACGATCTCATCGCTGTCCGCTTCCTCCGCGCCCTCCGCCATTGCGAGCCGGACTACGCCGAAACCGTCGGCCTCGTGGGGGTCGACGACGACTATCCGCGCCTCGACGATCCTACCGAGGGCGAGCCGCTGACCTCCGTCGTGCCGAACTTCGCGGGCATGGGCGTTCACGCGGCGGACGCCCTCGAACGCGCCGTCCACCACGGGGAATACGAACCGGGCAACCTCGTGCGCGTGCGCGGGGCAAAGCTGGTCGAACGCGAAACGACGGGCGGCTTCTCCTGCGCGGACCCGCTCCTGACAAAGATCGCCCGCTGGATCTGCGGCCAGATCAACCGCGGTCACTCGCCCACGGT
>SKLD01000450.1 GCA_007123395.1 Opitutales bacterium | reverse complement strand
TCCGGGTGGTTTTGCGTTTGCGTTTACGTTTTCCAAATGCGCGGGGCGATTTCGGGTCCGCGCCCCACCCGCGAGGCCAACGGCCTCATCCCACCGTAGCCTCGGGCAGCGCCCGAGGTGCGGTGGCACACCCACCCGCAGGCTGAAGGCCTGCCTCATCCCGGATGGACGGCAACGCGCGAGGGGTTGAGGCAGGCCTTCAGCCTGCGAAAAACGGGGTGGATCGACCCCCCCGGGCGTTGCCCGGGGCTACGATGGGGTTGCGCCTTTGGCGCGTTTGTGCGGGGGCGCGTCGATCCCCCGGGTGTTGCCCGGGGCTACGGTGGGGTTGCGCCTTCGGCGCGTTGCGGCGGGCGTGTCGAATCCCCGGGCGCTACCGAAGGTGGTAGCCGCATCCGGGTGGTTTTGCGTTCGCGTTTACGTTTTTCCAAATGCGCGGGGCGATTTCGGGTCCGCGCCCCACCCTCGAGGCCAACGGCCTCATTCCACCGTAGCCTCGGGCAGCGCCCGAGGTGCGGTGGCACACCCACCCGCAGGCTGAAGGCCTGCCTCAATCCCGCGAGGCCAACGGCCTCATCCACCGTAGCCTCGGGCAACGCCCGGGGATGCGGAAGCGCACCCATGCGCAGGCTGAAGGCCTGCCTCATCCGCGCGGTTTGTCGGGGCGGGGAAACCGAAGGGTCAGGACAGCGGCTTCGGGGGTTTGCTCGGTACTTATTTCGCCGCCGCGGTGGCGGATGATTTCATGGACCACACGGAGCCCGAGGTCGACACATCCCAGTTTGCGCAAGCTGCTGCTCTCCATGGGGAGCGCAAAAAGATTGTCCGGCAAGGCGTCGATAAGAGCGGGATCAGAGCTGACCAACTTGAGCAGATTGTCCTTTTCGTCCGCGATCGTAATGACATCGATGACCGCTCCTTTTTTAACATACTTGATAATGCAGGAGACGATTTGTTTGGTCATCAGGCGGATGGTATCGTGCTCCATCCGGACGAGCGGCGCTTGCTCGGAATCGAAGCGGTTTACGGTGAGATCGAGAGCATCGGTTTGTTCGCGCAACTCGATCAAGACTTCGTCCAGCACTTCATGGAGATTGTGTGTGTCTTCGCAGGCTCCGGCGCCTTCGATGCTATCCGTGCGCATGAGTGCCAAAACATTCCGGATGGTGGCGATTTCCCGGTTCAAATCCTCTTTGGCGCGGTCCACCATTTCCGCTTGGTCCGCGTTTAACTCGCCGATCCGCTGCTCCGCCAGCAGATAAAGGGCGACCCGTGCGCTGGTCAGCGGGGTGTTGAGTTCGTGACTGATACTGGCAAGCAGGTTGTTGCGGATGGTTTCCGAGCGGATCCACGCGGTTTCATCTTTCATGACGCAGGCGATGATTTCGTCCCGCGCGCCTCCGGCCTTTTCCACGTTCTCGGGCGGGGAAAGCAACCGGAAGATATTGGGAAGGAAAAATCGTTGGCCGCGGGTGGTTTGCACTTCCACGAGCTGTTTCTTCCCGGAGTGACGGATGGGGGTTTCGCGCTGGGCGACCTCGACCACTTCGGCCACCACTGACGGAGGGATGATTTCCCGACTGCCGTCCCAGAATAGCGTTGCCCGTTGGTTTATCGCCACGATTTCCCCGGAGGCGTCGAAGAGCAGAATGGGGTCGGGTGAATTTTCGAAAAAGTTGGCGAAGGCACGAACCGCCGGTTCGCCGCCGTCCGCTTGCGGTGCCAGAAGGCCGCGTGCCAGCGCAGCGGCGATGGTGCCGTGGGCGGGCGGTGGTTGACGGCGGGAGGCCGGGGAACCCTTTTGTCCGTTGGAGTTCATGATCGCTTGCTACAAGAGCCCCAAACTCTTTCGCTTCCGGTAGAGGGTGGCGGTGTCGATGTCGAGAATCCGCGCGGCGTGGCTGTAACCGTCGGCCTGCTCGAGGACGCGGCGGATGTGGGCCTCTTCGATCTGGCTGAGCGGCACGGCCTGTCCCAAGGCGAGGCCATTGGCCGCTGGTTCCGGCTGGAGGGAAAGATCCGCCGCCGTGATCCGCTCGCCCTCGGACAGGATGACCGCGCGTTCGATCAGGTTGCGCATTTCGCGTAGATTGCCGGGCCAGTTGTAGGTTTGGAGGGCTTGGAGTGCCTCTTGATCGAAGGAGAGTTCGGGACGATTCATCTTGGCCGCGTAGAATGCGAGGAAACTCTCCGCCAAGGTTCTCAAATCGGCTTGTCTTTGGAGGAGGGGGGGCAGCTCGACGGTGATGACTTTGAGGCGGTAGTAGAGGTCTTCGCGGAATCGACCGGCCTCGACTTCCTTTTGCAGATCGCGGTTGGTGGCCGTGATCATCCGCACATTGGCTTTTCGCGGGCGGGTTTCGCCAACCCGCTCGTATTCCCATTTTTGCATCAGCCGCAGGAGTTTGGGCTGGATTTCGAGAGGCAACTCTCCGATTTCGTCGAGAAAAACAGTGCCGTGATCGGCCGCATGGACCTTTCCCCAGGTTTCCTTCACAGCTCCCGTGAAAGCCCCTTTGGCATGGCCGAACAGTTCCGATTCGAGCAACTCCTTGGAGAGGCTGGGACAGCTGATTTCGACGAAGGGATATTCGCTGCGGTCGCTGGCCTCGTGGATGCGCCGGGCGAGGACGGACTTGCCGGTGCCGCTTGGACCCAAGAGGAGAATGCTGGCGTCCGAGCGGGCCGCTTTCAGCGCGATCCGGTAGGCTTCCATCAACAGCGGCTCCTTCGAATCCATCACGATCGGGGGCTCTTTTTGGGAGAACTGGCTCTCCAGCTCTTCGATTTTCCTCATGGATCTGATTTTGTCTTCCAACACATGCAACATGTGGCGGATCTGCTCGGGAACGAAGGGCTTTTCAATATAGTTGAAGGCCCCCTTGCGCATCGACTCCACAGCCGATTCGATCGATGAGTAAGCGGTGAAGATGATGATCGGCCGCCGGTTGCCCTGTGAGTTGAGGCGCTCAAGGTATTCGAGCCCGTCTTCCTTGCCGAGCATGCGGTCGAGGAGGATGGCGTGAATGTCCTCTTCGGCCAAAATGCGGTCGGCTTGCCGCGTGTTTTGAGCGGTGAACGCTTGGTGGCCCCCTGACGTGTTGATCGTCATGGCCGTGGTCGCCAACACGTTCTGCTCGTCGTCGACTATCAATAGGTTCATGAGGTGTTTAATCCCTTCGCAAAATGCATACCAAACCATGCCGGAGTCGGGACCATCCTTCGACCGCGTGCTTGGATGCCAACTTTATCAACATTCTAACTCCGTTTGCACCGAATGTTCGTTGAATACCGTGCAGTTCGCACATGGTTCGCCGACAAGGCAATGCATTTTGCAAGGCGTTCCGCCTTCCTGGCTTGTGCTCGGCTGCCACATCGCGGTCGGAATGAATGGAGCCTACACCGGACCGATGGAATTATTTCTGTCCTTGCGCTGAGGAGCCGTTGACAAGCCGACGTATTGCGTAAGGCTTCACGGATGCAAAACCCGGGAAGCGGGTCGAGTATGAATATAGCGGGTCGACGTCTTATCGGGGTGGTAGTTGCAATGGCACTATGCCTGTCGCTCAACGCCGGAAATCAAAGGGATTCCGATGCGTTGGGGATTTCTGTTGCCGATGCGATTAGGATCGCGCGGGCGGAAAATCCGGAGCTGGCAATCATTCGAGCGGGCAAGGCCCGGGCGCAAGCACAGGAATTGCGTGCGCGGCAGGGATACTTGCCGACGTTGGTCGTGGACGCGAGTTATGTGCGGTTGGATAGTTCGCTTTTCGCGGATATCCCCTTCGTCGATCCAAGCTTTCCGCCCTCGCTGATCCGCCGTGATTTCGGGCCGTTCGAGGGACAGACGGCGGGTGTGCAAGTTGTGCAACCCTTGTTCAATGCCCGGGCATGGAACGCGCGCAAGCAGGCAAAGCGAACCGTCGAAACAAACCGCTTTGCATTGCGTCGCGCGGAAGACGAAATCGCACTCGCCGTGGTCGAGGCGTATTTCGGGCAACGGACGGCGAAACGTGCTGTTGCCGCGGAAAAGAGTGGCCTCCGGACGGCGGAGCGGGTTTTGGAGCAAGCTGAACGGTCTTTGAGCGAGGGCTTGGTTCCCCCCGTTGATGTCCTTCGGGCGCGAACCCGCGTCTCGGAGATGAAGGCGAGGGTGGCCATGGCGGAGGGGCGCGAGCGCATCGCGCGGGAGAACCTGCGACGCGTTCTGGGAATGGAGGCGGACAAAAAAATCGTTTTGCTTGATCCCATACCGGAGCCTCCGCGGGATCTTCCAAGTGTTGTTCCGCCGGTTGATTTTTTATCCAAGCGCGACGACGTGAGGGCATTGCGGGCGACGATACGCGCGGCGGAGTATGGAACCCGCCGCGCCCGTGCGGCATATCTTCCGGAGATCAATTTACTGGGTCGCTACCAGTGGTTTGAAAGCAGAGGCCCGCTTGGTCTTGATGAGGATGGATGGCTTTTGGGGATCAGCCTGAAGTGGACGCCGTTCGCCGGCTATTCCCAAGCGGGGGAGTTGGCTGAGGCGCGCGCGCTTGAGCGCGGAGCGCGCGAGGAACTACGAGCCCTGCGCGCGCGCGCAAGAGCCGAGGCGGTGGAGGCCCATGCCCTCTGGCGAGCGGAGTTATTGGGCTGGGAGGAAGCCGTGAATGGTGTGCGTCATGCCGAAGAGGCTCTCAGGCAAAGCGAAGGACGTTATGCCGAGGGGCTCGATGACATTACAACGATGTTGCGTGCTCAGGCGGAGGAACTGGGGGCGCGGATCCGGGAGGTTGGCGCCCGGTTCAACGCTGTGGTCGCGGCCGAGAGCTATCGCCTTGCCGTCAACGCGGATGAGGACTGGAGAGTGGAGCGATGAGGAGGCACCCGTTTCCGCGGTCCCGCTTAGTTTGCTTTGCGACTCTTCTTGTCGCGGCTGCCTTTTCCGGCTGCGGGGATCCCGGACGACAGGAAGCCGTGGCGGAGGCCAGAACGGTGAGGGTTGCGATGGTCGAAAGGGTGGTCGAGCCGTCCGTGCTGACGGTCGCCGCCGTGGTGCGGCCGAACCAAAGGGCTCTGATGGGCACGCGGCAGGCGGGCACGGTGGAGGCTGTCATGGTCCGGACCGGCGATCGAGTGGAAAAAAATCAAGCTCTTCTGCGTGTCGATGCCCGTGACCTTGAGGCAGTGCGGGCGGCCGCGGAGCGTCAAAAGGAGGCGTCACGCGTGGCATGGGAGCAGGCACGGCGCACGCGAGAGCGTTTCGAGCGGCTGCACGACGATGATTTATTGGCGAAAATCCGCCTTGAGGAAGCGAAAGTGCGTGAAAACGAGGCCCGTGCGATTTTCGGGAAAGCGACCGCCGAGCTGGAG
>SKLD01000098.1 GCA_007123395.1 Opitutales bacterium | reverse complement strand
GTCTCCGGCGGATCGTTCGCCAGCGCGTGCGCCAGTTCGTCCGCGTTGAGCCCGCTCCACTGCGCGCGCGACGCCCCGTAGAGCGCGCGGTAGCGCCGCACAAGCGTGGCGTCATCGCACTGCTTCGCCGCCGGATCAATGCGCACAAGAATGTGGAAGTGCGTCTCCAGCACACAGTAAGTGATGACTTCCACGCCGCTGAACTCCGCCGCGCGGTGCAGTGCCGCAACCCACACCTCCCGCTGACCCTCCGCCAGCAACCGACGCTTCTGGATCACACGCGATGTTACATGATACACCGCAGGCCCTTCTTTGTTTTTGATGCGAATTTCTCCCATAATTGAATATATTGGTATTTTTTGGAACTAAGAAACAGTACATTTCTTGAATATAAATGGCGTGGATGGCCACATAGAACACAACATTGGCGCACTATGCCACACACCGGAGGGGCATTGCAATCAATTTTTCTTCGAGAAAGTTTGGGGGTTGCCGCCGTTTGCGTTTGCGCCCAATGGCGCTCGGATAAGCGCTGCATCGTGCGGGCCGCGTAATTGCGACATTGATTACGCTGGGGCCTATGCTTCGCCGGAGATCAGGATTGTCAGCGGCATCAAATCCCGTAGGGTGTGGCGCGACGATGGGCACCGCTTCGACCGCTATGGAGCGGGCCGCGATCCCTTGATGCGCAATGATTGAATACCTGAAAACGGCTTGGAACCGCCATTTCTCGGATCCGCAAGTGGTGATCCTCGTGCTGTTGCTGCTCGTTTTCGGCCTGACGATCCTGTTTTTCGGCCGGATCCTAACCCCTGTGCTGGCGGCGGTGGTCCTCGCCTACCTTATGGACGGCGTCGTGGAGCGCCTCGTATACCACGGTGTGAAGCGCAATTTCGCGGTGCCCGCGGTGTGCCTGATCTTCGTTTTTTCGATGATCCTCGCGGTCTTCTTCCTCGTGCCGCTGGTCTACCGTCAGGCGGGGCAGCTTCTGCAACAGGTACCGATGATGATCGGCGAGCTGGAGCAATTCGTCCTGCGGCTGCCGGAGCGCTTTCCGGAGATCTTCTCGGAACGGCAGGTGACCGACATCGCGGCGAACATGCGCAATGAGGCGGGACTGGCGGCGGAGCGCATCCTGCGCGGCTCGGTGGCGGTCGTGCCCTCGCTCATCATCCTCATCGTCTACCTCATTCTCGTTCCCTTTCTCGCCTTTTTCCTTCTCGCGGACAAGGCGCGCATCCTCGCGTGGTTCACGAGTTTTCTGCCGGCGCAGCGCGATCTGGCGACGGAGGTGTGGCGCAAAACGAACAAGCAGCTAGCCAACTATATCCGCGGAAAATTCTGGGAGATTCTTATCGTCGCGGCCGTCACCTACATTGCTTTTCTCATTCTTGGGCTCAACTTCGCGCTTCTGCTCGCCGTCTTCACGGGCCTGTCCGTCCTCATCCCGTGGGTCGGGGCCACGCTCATGACCTTCCCCGTGCTTGCGGTGGCCTACTTCCAGTTCGGGCCGACATGGGAAATGGTCACGGTGGTGATCGTCTACTTCATCATTCAGGCGCTGGACGCCAACGTGCTCGTGCCGATCCTCTTCTCGCGGGCGGTTTCCCTGCACCCCGCCGCGATTATTCTGGCCGTCCTCTTTTTCGGCGGGATCTGGGGTTTCTGGGGCGTCTTCTTTTCCATCCCGCTCGCGACGCTAGTACAAGCGGTGCTCCAAGCGTGGCCCCGCCAAGGGATTGTGGCACCGGCCCCCGCCGGTGCTCCGCCTTCTGGCTGAGCCGCCCCCGATGGCACCGGAAGGCATCGAAGACTGGCGCAACGCCGGCGGCGCGGCGGAACGGGCGGCCGTCCTCCGCGCGCGGCTCGACAGCCTGCCGGCGGCGGAACGCGCCACGGCCATCGCCTATCTCCCGCCGTGCGGCACATGGGAGGCTGCCTTTGCCGACGGTCTTGCCCGCGGTGGTCCGCTGGCGGGCGTGCCCTACCTCGCCAAGGATCTCTACGACGTGGCGGGATGGCCCACGGCGGCCTCCACCCGGTTTCTCGCGGAGGAGCGTCCCAAGCCGCGCAGAGACGCCGCGCTCGTGCGGGATCTCGCCGCACACGGGGCGGTGTGCGCGGGCAAGACACACCTCCACGAGTTTGCCTACGGGTTTTCCGGTGTGAACCCGCACTTCGGTACGGTGCCGCACCCGCGCTTCCCCGACCGCGTCGCAGGCGGATCGAGCAGCGGATCGGCATGGGCCGTCGGCAAAAGCCTCGTGCCCTTCGCCCTCGGCACCGACACGGGCGGCTCGATTCGCATACCCGCCGCCTTTTGCGGGCTCTACGGCATGCGTCTCACCCGCCGCGACTGGTCCGGCGAGGGTTGCTTCCCCCTCGCACCATGCTTCGACACCGCCGGATGGTTTACCGCCTCAGCCGCAGACATGGCCGTCTTGCTGCGCATCCTGTCCGGCAGCGAGGAGACGTCGCGGCCGCATCGCATCGCGGCCCTCACCCGCCCGCCTGCCCCGGAAGCGACCGCCCCCGCCTTCCACGCCGCCCACGTTGCCGCCGCCCGCACCATGGGCGCGAAGCCGCTGTCCGCCGAAACGGAAGACGCATTTCTGCGGCTCGCCACCGAGGCCCCCGCGCACTTTGCCGTACTCCAAAGCACCGAAGCCCTCGCCGTACACGAACCGTGGATCGACCGGTACAAACCGCTCTACGACCCTGCCGTGTGGGAGCGCATCGCCCGCGCCCGCCGCTGGACGCCTCGCCAAATCGATGAAGCCAACGCCTTCCGCCGGAAGACGGACGCCTTCTTTGCGGCGCTGTGGCGCGAGGCCGATGCCTTCGTCCTCCCCGCCGCGCCGTTCCCCGCCCACCGCGCGAATGACGACGACGATGCCGCGCGCGGGGCCATTCTGCGCCATACCGCCACCGCCAGCCTAGCCCGTCTGCCCGCTCTCTCCGTGCCCGTGCCGCTCCCGGACGGCCTCTCCGGCGGTCTCCAAATCCTCGTCCCCCCCGGAGCGGAAGACCGGCTTGCGGCGCTCTGCGGAGCGTAAGGTTTTGACTTCCCCGGCACTCCGCCGTTCGCTCGGCGATCATGAGTGCTGCAAAACCTCAAGTCCTTTGCTGGCAGATGTGTGATGCCGTCCACATCGACCCGGCCACCGGCAAACACTACCTCCTCGGCTGCTTTTCCAACATCCGTGCCCGCCAGTTCCCCACAGTCCACCGCCGCATGGTCTGGTTCCTTACCCTCACCGACGCGTCTGTCGGCAAACACACCCTGCGCGTCTCCATGGGCATCGACATGGAAAACATAAAGAAAATCATCGAGCGCCCCTTCGAATCGAAGAGCCCCCTCCACAAGATCAACCTCATCAACGACATGCACAACCTGCCCTTCCAGACCGAGGGCAACTATGTGATTCTCATAGAAGTCGACGGCGATCCCATCCTCACGACCAACCTCGGCGTGAGCGGATAGTCCGTCGGGGACTTCCACCTTTGATTATGGAGTCAGCAAACACCTGCCAACTCATCGGCGTCGGCAACCCCGTCGTTGATCTTCTCACGCACGTTGAGGATGCATTCCTCGCACAAATCGCCGCCGAAAAGGGCGGCATGGTCCTTGTCGACGGAGATGCTCTTGCAGCCCTGCGCGCCGCCCTCCGCGGCGAAGTCACGCAAGCCCCCGGCGGCTCGGCCGGCAACACCACCTTCACGGCGGCCCGCCTCGGCCTGCGCTGCGCCTTCCTCGGCAAGACGGGCGACGACCCGCTCGGCGCCTTTTACCGTGAGCGCTTCGCCGAATACGGGGGCGACATCTCGCGCTTCAAAACCGGAAATCTGCCCAACGGCCAGTGCCTCTCCCTCATCACGCCGGACTCCGAACGCACCATGCGCACCTTCCTCGGCGCGGCCATGACCCTCGCGCCCGAGGACATCTCCGTCGACGACTTCCGCGGCTGCCGCCACGCCCACGTTGAGGGCTACCTCCTCTTCAATCCCGACCTTCTCCTCAAGGTGCTGCGCTGCGCGAAAGAGGCCGGCTGCACCGTGAGCCTCGACCTCGCCTCCTTCGAAGTCGTGCGCGCGGCCAAGGCCGACCTGCCCGAAATCCTCGAAACCTACGTCGACATCGTCTTCGCCAACGAAGAGGAAGCCTCCACCCTCCTCGGCGACCACCTCGGCTACCCGGAGCAGGCCCGCGCCCTCGCCCGCCTCTGCTCCGTCGCCGCCGTCAAGGTGGGCAAAGACGGCGCGCACCTCGCCCAGGGCAACACCTGCGTGCATGTCCCCGCCGAGCCCATCGCCCGCCTCGTCGACACCACCGGCGCCGGCGACCAGTGGGCCGCCGGCTTCCTCTACGGATGGCTCAACGGCGATTCGCTCGAAGACTGCGGCAAGCTCGCCGCCAAGCTCGGCGCCGCCGCCGTCCAAGTCCTCGGTGCCGAACTCCCCGAAGAGAGCATCGCGCCTCTGCGCAAAGCCCGCGCCTAAGGGAGGCTTTCAGCAGCCCACATAAAAAAAGCCCCGGGACGCGGAGGTCGCCGGGGCTGACCCGTCTTTCTCAACTCGACCCCTGATTTTATTTTTTTCGGGGGGTCGACCGCCCGCCAGGCCGCATGTTCAGTGGGGGTGTCTTCCCGCACCTCCCTGTAGTGTAGAGCCTGTCCCAAAAACCTGAGTTTCGCCGCAGCGGGACCTCGGACGGGCGGCGGCGGCGGTTTTGTGCGCCGGTTGCGGCGACGGCGGGGATACGGACGGGGACCGCGGGAGAAAAAAACGCTCAGATTGCCGCCTACGTGTCGACGGAGGCGTGGCTCCGTCGCTACGTAGCGAAATTTTCCCAAAGATTCGATGAGCCGGGACGGATGGAATTGGCTCTCAACGCCGACACAACCGTCGCGCGGAAGCAAGTGCGCGAGCATCCCGTTCCCTTGTCCGACAACCCCGCACCGGTGCGCAAGCGAAGCTATAGGACCGTCGGCTTCAGCCGATGCCCGCGTAAAGGTGCGGTGCCGTAGGCGACGGCTGAAGCCGTCGGTCCAGTGGAGACCGCCCGGCGGTATGGCAACCGTGCACCGACCCGCACAGACCGTGGAGCTTCCTTGGAAGAAAACGGAGGAACGTTGCCGGATTTGTAGAGCACTCTTCACTTGAATGGGCCGCCTGCTTCGCGAAGGCGGTCGACGGAGGCGTGGCTCCGTCGCTACGTAGCGAATCTTTCCCAAAGATTCGGTCGACCGGGACCGATGGAATTGACCGATGACGCCCCCCGTAGACCCGCCGCGCCAGAGTAGCTACGAGACCTTGTGTCCGCACCCCGCCCGCGCCGGGACCGCCGCGAACACCCCGCC
>SKLD01000296.1 GCA_007123395.1 Opitutales bacterium | reverse complement strand
TTTTCACGGGCCTGAATCGTTGTCCTCCATCGCCTCGCGCGGTCTTGCTTCTCCGTCAATAATTCACGTGCCATGTCGCGTCGTCGTCCAGAATCTGAAATTCTGGCACGTCCTGCAGAAAACCGGGATACCAGACCATGGCAACTGCAAAGTCTCCCTTCGACGGGCTCAGGCTTTCCGACGAGACTTCGCGGGAAGGCAGCCTACGTCAAAGATGTGAGGGCACGGACGGTTACGAAGAGGGAAACGACGACAGAACTGCGAAGCACCCACCGGATGCGGACCCATACGTGCGGACTTCGCCGAGCTAAGTCGAGTTGTGGTGTGGAGCCGTGGGGCCGTATTGACACCCGCTACCCGACTTGACCATCTAAGTCGCATAGGGTTCTTGCAGAACGCTCGGGTTCATCGGCGGCGCGGAGTTCCGTCCGCTGCACCCTTAATTGTTAGGGCTTCAGCTCACAGATCTGAGCAATTTAGTCATTGCGGCGCATATCACAAGCCAGCATTGGTTTGCGAAGTCGGCGGGTCTGATTTAGGCGCCGCAGCGCTCCGCGCGTGTCGTACATGAGCTGCACGTGGTAATAGTTTATGTGCTCAAGCACGGCAAAGGCCCAGAGGCCAACACCCCAGCGCAAGTCTGCGGCAGCAATGCCCCGCGTTGCTCCGAGAGCTAGCCCCAGTGCGACAGCTAGTAACCCGACGACGTTGGAGGCCCGGAAGAGCCGGAAGAGGCGAGGCAGCCATAGCGGCAATGGAAAATCACCCGCGTACTGCCGATATTTTAGCGCCCAGTAGGTGGCACCTTGCGCGAGAATGTAGCACACGAGCGCAAGCGGAGCGACGCGAACGGACCACGATATTTCGTCACCGGTGCTCAGCCAGTACCATCCAAGGATGGGGAACAGCGCAACCGCGAACATCGCCTCCATATTGCGAAGGTACTTCATGCGGGCAGCTAGTTTTGAAATATTTGACATGCAATGCACTTTCTTCAGAGGCCCAACGTAAAGGACACGCGCGGAATAGGCCTTAGCCTATTCCGTTGAGTGCTCCGTCTGGTTGGCGCTACGGTTTCTCGACGATAATGGGAAAATGATCAGCGATGTAGTCAAAATCCCGGTCCTTGTGCAGTATCACCGCTCCGGTTTCAATCCCTACCGCTGAAATCAAGCAATCAATGATACTTCTAATCGTTATTCCCTTTCTTTGGAGTTCTTGATAGATCTCAGCGGCAAGCATGACGGTGGAACGCCTTACCGGAAGCTCTGCAAAACTCTGGAACTTCAATTCGAGGATCTCGCGATCTTTGCGTTCACGGACGCCTTGGATAATCTCCAGTAGAATTATGTCAATATATCCGATCGTCTTACGATCATTGATCTTTTCTTTAAGTCTTTCCTTCGTCCAATGTTCCTGTCCTTCCAGAAACTCGATCCAGACACTCGTATCGACAAGGATCATCGATCAAATCGTCCCTTTCTGACGTCATCAAGATTACCTTTCCACCGGATCCTTCCTTCAAGGGAGAGGATACTCTTCTGGTCCTCATTGCGGACCAATTCTCTCAACGCGAGATCGACAAGCTCCCGCTTGGTTCGCAAACCAGTGATCTTCATTCCTTTCTGAACTAATCCGTCATCAAGATTAATGTTTGTCCTGCTCATACACCTAAACTGGCGATTGTGGTGTATTCTGTCAAGTCTCTTTCACCAACAAGTTATCAGGTCATTTGAGATAATCCGGTCCTGCGCCGCAGGGTCAAGCTTTTCCGTAAAATGCTCTCGCGTTTTCTAATTATCTATCGTTCTCTATGGGAAGATTATACAGAAAAGGTATATTTTTAGATTTTTCAAGCTGCGACCAAATCGATGTCCGTCGTCGCGTTTCCTCTTCCTCTTCCTCTTCCTCTTCCTCTCCCTCTTCCTCTTTCTTCCTTGGTGCCTTCGTCGACAGCCCGTCGGCGGTGGTCGGCGACGGTTGGCATTGCAGGTTGCGGGCGGGGCGGTAGGCTGGGCGGCATGATGAAACCACCGGTGCCTGACTGGCGGGCTGTTTTGCGGCCCGGGAGCCACCTTTATCTGGGCGGGGGGGCGGCCTGCCCGCTCGCCCTTGTGGAGGCGATGTTGCGTGAGGAGAAGCGGTTCAGCGATCTGGAGCTGATGCACGGGCGCATCCTCGGGCCGACGCCGTGGACGGAGGCGCGCTACCGCGACAACCTGCGGGTGAACGCTTTTTTTCCCTCCGGACCGGGCGCGGAAAACCCCGACGACACACCGGGCGACTACACACCGGCCCACACCTCGGACATTCCGGCTCTCTTCGCGGAAGAGATCATCCGCGTGAACGTGGTCCTGCTCATGGTGTCTCCCCCCGACGACTACGGCTACTGCTCGCTCGGGCCGAGCGTGGATCTCACGCCCTCGGCCATGCGCTCGGCCGGCATTGTCGTGGCGCAGATCAACCCGAAGTGTCCGCGCACGTCGGCCTGTGTGCATATTTCCCGCCTGCACTTCGCGCTGGAGGCGGAGACGGAGCTGCCGGAGGTGCCGGAGCCGGAGGTGTCGGCGGAGTTTGCGAAGATCGGGGGCTACTGCGCGCAGCTCATCAACGACGGCGACACGGTGCAGTTGGGGATCGGCCCCGAGGCCTTTGCGACGGCGCGCGCACTGCAGGACCACCGGCAGCTCGGCATCCACAGCGAGGTGTTCAGCGATCCGCTCATGGACCTCTTCAAGCGGGGGGTGGTGGACAACTCGCGCAAGTCGCTCCTGCCGGGCCGGGCCATTGCCTCAACCGTATTGGGATCGGGCGGGCTGTATGCCTTTCTCGACGGCAATCCGCACATTGACCTGCGGCCCGCCGACTTCACGAGCAACCCCATCACCATTGCGCGCAACGAGAACATGGTGGCGGTGAGCAGCGCGCTGCGCGTCGACCTCTCGGGGCAGGTCGTCATCGACTCGCTGCACGGTCGCGCCCGCCGCGGTCTGGGCAGTCAAGTGGACTTCGCGCGCGGGGCGGGTATGAGCCGGGGCGGGCGGGCCATCGTCGCCCTGCCGTCGACGGGTGTCGACGCGGAGGGGAAGCGGTATTCGCGCATTGTCGCGGAGCTGCCGGCGGGATCGGGAGTCGGCCTCAACCGCGCCGACGTCTACCATATCGTCACCGAGCACGGTGTCGCCTCGCTGCGCGGGCGCACGGTGCAGGAGCGCGTCCTCGAACTCATCCAAGTGGCACACCCCGACTTCCGCGCGGACCTTATCGAATCAGCCCGTGCGCGACACCTCGTGCCGGTTTACGTGCAGTTGCCGCCGCCCCACGAGGAAGCCGCCGAGGCCATCCAGATCCGCAAGATCCGCTTGCGCGACGAGCGCGATTACATCCTGCGCCCGCTCAATCCCTCGGACGACCGCCGCCTGCAGGAGTTTTTCTACAGCCACACGGAGGAGACGATCATCCGCCGCTACGGGTTCACCGTCACGCGCATGAGCCGGGAGCGCGCCTTCGAACTCGTCGGCGTGGACCAAAACCGCGACCTCGCCCTCGCCGTCATCGAACTGCACGGTCCGCGCCAGATTATTCACGCCGTCGGGCGCTACTACCTCGACCGCGGCGGCAAGAGCGCGGAAATGGCCTTTGTTGTCGGCGAGCAGAAGCGCCGTCTCGGCATGACGCGGCACCTCCTCGAGCGCATGATCGAAATCGCTTCCTCGCGCCGGCTCGACCATCTGTGGGCGCAGGTCGACCGCGCCAACACGCCCATGCTCGCGCTCTTCCGCAAATTCGAGATCCGCGAAAAGCCGGGCGAGGACGCCGGCACGATCCGCGTCGAGCTGCCGCTCAAGGCCAACAGCAAAGGAAAATCCGGCAAGAACGGCCCGCGCTCATTTTTAGGATTTACCGGTTTGAAAAAGAAAGGCTGATCCGTTTGCATCACCGTCCGCTGGAAGCAAAACAATACGCCGAATCCGACTGGCCACCCAAGGCCTACAAAAACGCCGACTTTCTCAACAGCTCCGATGCCCGCAAGGTGCGCGTCCTCTGCGAGATGACCGAACCCGAGTCGCGCTTCCGCGCCGAGAACATCGAGGACACCATCGTCATGTTCGGGTCGGCCCGCATCCGCCCGGCGGAGGAGGCGGAAGAACGCCTTAGGGCGGCGGAGGCACGCGTCGCGGGTAATCCGAAGCCCACGGAACTGGAGCGCGACGCGCTGCGCCAAGCCAAGGCCGCCGTCAAAGCCGCCCCCTACTACGCCGCTTGCGTCAAACTCTCCGAGGCGCTGACACGGTGGTCAATGGGCCTGAAAGACCGGCGGCGGCGCTTCATCGTGTGCTCGGGCGGCGGCCCCGGTATCATGGAGGCGGCCAACCGGGGGGCGCGCCAAGCGGGGGGCTGCTCCATCGGCCTCGGTATCAGCCTGCCCTTCGAGCAAGGCCTCAACCCCTACATCACGCGCAACCTCCAGTTTGAGTTCCACTACTTCTTCGTGCGCAAATATTGGTTCGTTTACCTCGCCAAAGCACTGATCGTCTTTCCCGGCGGCTTCGGCACGATGGACGAACTCTTCGAAACCCTCACCCTCGTGCAAACGCGCAAGATCAAAAAGGCCATGCCCGTCGTCCTCTTCGGCAGCGAGTTCTGGAACGACATCCTCAACTTCGACAAATTTGTCGAGTGGGGCGTCATCTCGCCGGAGGACCTTGATCTCTTCAAGATCTGCGATACCGTGAAAGAAGCGAGGGATCACATCACCACCGCGCTCACGGAGCGCTACCTCACCAATGCCGCCCTTCCAAAAAGCCCTGCGTGAAACCGCCCGAGGGGCCGCCGGAATCCTCTTCCTCAGCGCTCTCCTCGCCGTAGTGACGGCGTGGATGCACCCGCACGCGCCCGGCTACAACGAAGGACGCCTCGAAGCGGGCGAGATCACCCTCCCCATGGTGCAGCGCTTCGAAGGCAACGTGCTTTGGATCGACGCCCGCGCCCGCTACGAATACGAGGCCGGGCACATTCCCGGCGCCGTCCTCCTCAACGAGGACGACTGGGACGAGGGGCTCTTCCGCTTCTTCGACGCCCACGCCGAGGACCCGGACGCGCTCATCGTTGTCTACTGCGGGCAGGCGGGCTGCCAGTCGAGCATAGCCGTGGCGTCGCGCCTGCGCCGCGAGGCCGGGCTCGAACAAGTCTACCACCTCAAGGGCGGCTGGACGGCGTGGACGGACGCGGGAGGCACGCCATGAGCGATGCCCATGCCCTTCTCCGCCCGATGCTGCGGGCCGCGCTCACCGCCGTCTTCGTCCTCTCCGGCGTGCTCAAACTCGCCGCGCCCGACCGCTTTCTCATCGACCTCCAAGCCTTCGGGTTCATCCCCTACCCGCTCGCCTAC